>CAXSFF010000448.1:0-4084 GCA_964236035.1 uncultured Acetobacteraceae bacterium | reverse complement strand
CGCGCCAGCACCCACCACGGCAGCCGCCCGCGGTTGGGCCGCACCGTCCAGCGCCGGCCGGTGGCCAGGTCGAAGAACGGGAACTGCGCGTCCGGCGGGCCGGCCAGCGTGCCCTGCGCCCCGACCCGGCGCAGGAAGCCGTCAATCGCCCGGTTGCCGGACAGCCAGAGATGGTTGCCGTTGTCGATGCGGCAGTCCAGCGTGCGGTCATGGTAGGAGCGGCAGCGGCCCCCCGCCGCCGGCCCTGCCTCGTACACGATGACCTTGCGGCCGGCGTCCATCAGCCGCAGCGCCGCCGCAAGGCCCGCCATGCCGGCGCCGATGACGTGGATCGTCATGCCATATCAATGACGTGGATCGTCATGCCAGGTGCCGCGCCGCGATCCACAGCTTGCGCCATTTCGGCACTCGCACGCGATGGCCAAGGTCGGTCCAGCCGCGCGCCTCCAGGCCGTCCAGCAGCGCCGCGTAGGTGGCCGCCATCAGCCGCGCCGGCCGCATCGCCCGGCGGTCGCAGCGCCGCATCGCCGCATACGCCGCGTCGAAATGCGCGTGCGCCGCCGCCGCAACCCGAACGCATAGGGGGCGCAGCTCCGGGGCGGCGAGCGCGCGCGCCGGGTCGTGCGGCACGCCGGCCTCGTCGAGCCATTCGCGCGGCAGGTACAGCCGGCCGCGCTCGGCGTCCTCCGCCAAGTCGCGCAGGATGTTGGTGAGCTGCAACGCGCGGCCGAGCGAGAACGCCACCTCGTCCGCCGCCGGCGAGGCGTCGCCGAACACGCGCACCGACAGCCGCCCGACCGCCGACGCCACGCGGTCGCAGTACAGGTCCAGCGTGTCGAAGTCGGGGGCGGCGATGACGGTCTCGGCGTCCATCTGCATGCCGTCGATCACCGCGAGGAAGTCGGCCTGCCGCAGGTCGAACCGCCGCACGGCAGCCAGCAGCACGCGGGTGATCGCGTCCGCCGCCTCGCCCCGGTACAGCCCGGCGATGGCGTCGCGCCACCGGGCCAGGCCATCGCGCTTGGCCTCAATCGGCGCCGGCTCGTCGGCCACGTCGTCGACCAGGCGGCAGAACGCGTAGATGGCGTACATCGCGGCGCGGCGGTCGGCGGGCAGCACCCGCATGCCACGGTAGAACGACGTGCCGGCAGCGCGCACCAAAGCCTCGACCTCGGCGAGGTCGGCGGCAGCCAACGCCGTCACGGCAGCCACCGCAGCGCCGCCGCCACGCTGGCGATCACGTCGAGCTTGCTCAGCTTGACCCGTTCGGCCACGGGGTCCTGGCGGCGCAGGCGGCGGGCGAGGCGGTGCGACAGGTTGACGATCACCGCCGTCTCCAGTCGCAGCCGCCGGTCCTTCACCCGGCGCGGCAACTGGCGGCCTTCCTCGTTCAGGCGGTCGACCTGGTCCAGCAGCCGGTCGAACACGCGGCGCAACCCGGGCGACGCGGAGGCGGCGGCCAGGTCGTCGACCCGCGCCCCCGCCGTCGCCAGCATGTCGCGCGGCAGGTAGCAGCGGTCGAGCGTGGCCAGGTCGCCGGCGCAGTCCTGCAGATGGTTGAGCACCTGCAACGCGGCGCAAAGCGCGTCCGACGAGCGGTGGCTGTCGAGCGACTCGCCGTGCAGGTCGAGCACGTGGCGGCCGACCGGCATCGCGGAATACATGCAGTAATCCAGCAGCTCGTCCCAATCGGCGTAACGGGTCTTCACGGCATCCTGGCGAAAGGCGCGCAGCAGGTCGCGGGAGTGGCGCACGGCAACCCGGCATTGCGCCAGGCTGTCGCGCAGCAGCAGCGCGCTGGGCGAGCCGCCATTGGCGTGGCCCAGCAGCACGGCCTCCATGTGGTCCAGCCGCGCCACCTTGTCGTCGGGTTCCAACGTGGCGCTGTCGGCGATGTCGTCGGCGTTGCGGGCAAAGGTGTAGAACGCGTGCACGTGTGGGCGCAGGCGGCGGCGGATCAGCGCGGAGCCGACGGGGAAGTTCTCGTCGCCGGCACCCTTGCCGGACCAGACCTCGACGGAGCTGACCTCGCTCACGCGCCCGCCCCCTCGTAGGAACGGCGCTTCCATACCACGCCACGGCCGCGGTGATGGTCGATGGCGGAGCCGATGGTGGCCGCCATATAGAACAGCGCGATCAGCGGCAGGCCGAGCGCCCAGGCCGGCGACTGGCCGAAGCGGCGCAGGGTGGGCAGGTAGCTGGCCGCCGAGCCGATCCAGGCGGCCAGGCCAAGCCAGCGCGCGAGGCCGTGGCCGAACAGCGCCAGGGCGGGCGGCGCCAGCCAGACCAAGGCCAGGCCGAGGATGGTGCCGGCGAGCCAAAGCGGCGAGAAGCGCAGCTGCACATAGGCGGTGCGCGCGACCATGCGCCAGATGTCGGCAGGCCCCGGGTACGGCCGGATGCTGCGCGCCAGGCGGCTGTGGCCGAGCCAGATGCGACCGCCGCGCTTGACCGCCGCCGCCAATGCCACGTCGTCGATCAGGGCGCCGCGGATCGCCGCGATGCCGCCGATGCGGTCGAGCGCGCGGCGGCGCACCAGCACGGTGCCGCCCGCCGCCGCCGCGGTGGCGCGCAGAGGGTCGTTAGCCCAGGCGAACGGGTACAGCATCTGGAAGAAGTAGACGAAGGCAGGCACCAACGCACGCTCCGCGGCGCTGGCGCAGTTCAGCGCCACCATCTCGGACACCAGGTCGAGCCCGCCGGCCTCCGCGTGCGCCACCAGGGTCGCGAGGTGGGCAGGGTCGTGCACGATATCGGAGTCGCACAGCAGCACCAGCGGCGCCGAGCCGCGCGCGACGCCTTGCGACACCGCCCACAGCTTGCCGCTCCAGCCGGCCGGGCGGGGGCGGCCGTCGATCACGACCAGGCGCGGGTCGGCGACGGCGCGGGCGATGGCGCCGGTGCCGTCGGTGCTTTGGTCGTCGACCAAGATGACGCGGAACGGCCCGGCGTAGTCCTGCGCCAGCAGCGAGCGCAGGCACCGCTCCACGCCCTCCGCCTCGTCGCGGGCGGGGATCACGATGTCGACGGCAGGCGGGTTGGCGCAGGCGGCGGCGGCCAAGCTGGGACCGGCCTGCCAGAAGCGGCCATGTCCAAGCAACAGGTACAGCCACACGATTACGGTCAACACGGCCAAGAACGTTGTCATTGCAAGCTGAATTCGGCGTGGCAACCCAGGGCAACCCGGCAAAAACCAGCCGCGCGGCCCTGGGTTGCTTCGTCGCAAGCGCTCCTCGCAATGACGGCGTGGGGGATGGCTGTCATGCGCGGGCCTGGAACCACGCGACCGCGTCGGCCACCGCTTCGCGTGCCGGGCGGGGGCGGTAGCCGAGTTCCGCGCGTGCCTTGGCCGAGGAGAAGAACATCTTCTTGCGCGCCATCGCCAGGATGTCGCGCGTCACCAATGGCTCGATCCCCACCGTGCGCGCCAACGCCTCGCTGGCCAGCGCCACGGGGTACAGCGCGGCATACGGCAGCCGTACCCGGGGCGGCCTGCGCCCCGCGGCCTCGGCGACCAGGCTCAGCAGCGTGCGCATGTCCATGTCCTCGCCACCGAGGATATAGCACTCGCCCACCCGCCCGCGCTCCAGCGCCAGCGCGTGCCCCTCTGCCACGTCGTCGACGTGCGCCACGTTCAGTCCCGTGTCGACATAGGCCGGCATCCGGCCGGCGGCGGTGTCGGCGATCATCTTGCCGGTCGGCGTCGGCTTGATGTCGCGCGGGCCGACGGGGGCGCTCGGGTTCACCACCACCACGGGCACGCCGCGGTCCCGCGCCAGCGCCAGCACGGCCTGCTCGGCGCGGTACTTGGAGCGCTTGTAGTCGCCGACCACCTTGTCGATGGAGTTCGGCGTGGTCTCGTCCGCCACGGTGCCGTCGCCGACCAGGCCGAGGGCGGCGACGCTGCTGCAATACACCATGCGCTCGACCCCCGCCGCCTGCGCCGCCAGCAGCAGCGCCTCCGACCCGGCGACGTTGGCCTGGTCCATGGCCTCGGGGTCGGGCACCCACAGCCGGTAGTCCGCCGCGACATGCACGACATAGCGGCAGCCGGCCACCGCGCGCGCGAGCGAAGCCGGGTCGC
>CAXSFF010000447.1:0-4109 GCA_964236035.1 uncultured Acetobacteraceae bacterium | reverse complement strand
TCACTCGGCCATGGTGCGGGTGCTGGAGCGCCTGGCCTGCCACGAGATCGGCCAGCCGCTTTCCATGGCCCAGGCCGCCGAGTAACGAGGCCGTATCATGACCGAGCGCGCATTGCTGCTGCAAATGTTCGATGCCGCCGTGAAGGCCGCGGCGGCTGACGCTGGCGTGCCTCCGAACCTGCCCGCGCCGCCGGCCGGGCGCACGGTCGTGGTCGGCGCGGGTAAGGCGGCGGCGGCGATGGCGCAGGCGGTCGAGGCGCACTGGCCGGTGGACCGCCCGCTGTCCGGCCTGGTCGTGACCCGCTATGGCCACGGCGTCGGCCCGCTGCCGCGCATCGAGGTGGTGGAGGCCAGCCATCCCGTGCCCGACGCCGCCGGCCAGCAAGCGGCGGCGCGCATCCTCGGCCTGGTCCAGGGCCTCGGGCCGGACGACCTGGTGCTGTGCTTGATTTCCGGCGGCGGGTCATCATTGCTCGCCTTGCCCGTGCCGGGCATCGGCCTGCTGGACAAGCAGGCGATGAACAAGGCCCTGCTGCGCAGCGGCGCCGGCATCCACGACATGAACTGCGTCCGCAAGCACCTCTCTGCCATCAAGGGCGGCCGGCTCGCCGCCGCCGCCGCGCCGGCCAGGCTGGTGTCGCTGGTCATCTCCGACGTGCCGGGCGACGACCCCTCGGTGATCGCCTCCGGCCCGACCGTGCCGGACGCCACCACGCTGGCCGACGCGCGCGGCGTGCTGGCGCGCTACGGCATCGTGCCCGGCCCGAGCGTGCAGGCGCGGCTGCTCGACCCGGCGTGCGAGACCCCCAAGCCTGGCGACCCCGCTTTCGCCCGCGCGGCGACCATCATGATCGCCACGCCGCAAGCCTCGCTGGAGGCGGCGGCCACGGTCGCGCGCGCCGCCGGCGTGACGCCCGTCATCCTCGGCGACGCGATCGAGGGCGAGGCCGCCGAGGTGGCGCGGGTGATGGCGGGGATCGCCCGGCAATGCGCCCTGCACGGACAGCCCGCGCCGCCGCCCTGCGTGCTGATCTCCGGCGGGGAGACCACGGTGACGGTGCGCGGCCACGGGCGCGGCGGCCGCAACGCGGAGTTCCTGCTGGGCCTCGCCGTCGCGCTGGACGGCCATCCCGACATCTCCGCCATCGCCTGCGACACCGACGGCATCGACGGCACCGAGGACAACGCCGGGGCGCTGCTGACGCCGGACACGCTGCTGCGCGCCGCCGCGCTCGGCCTCGATGGGCGTGCCCGGCTGGCGGACAACGACGGCTATGGCTTCTTCGCGGCCCTGGGCGACCTGGTCGTCACGGGGCCGACCCGCACGAACGTCAACGATTTCCGCGCCATCCTCATCGCACCGTCCTCATCGCACCTCTTGGGAGCCTGACCCATGCCGAAGCCGCTGATTCCCGCCCGTCACGCCCGCCGCGCCAAGATCGTGGCGACCCTGGGTCCGGCCAGCACCGAACCCGCCATCATCCGCGCCCTGTTCGACGCCGGCGTCGACGTGTTCCGGCTGAACGCCAGCCACGGCAGCCATGACGACCACGCCCGGCGCTACGCGACCCTGCGCGACCTCGAGCGCGAGGCAGGGCATCCCATCTCCGTGCTGATGGACCTGCAAGGGCCGAAGCTGCGGGTCGGCGCCTTCGCGGCGGGCCAGGCGGCCTTGACGGAGGGCGCATCGTTCCGGCTCGACCTCGACCCGGCGCCGGGCGACGCGTCCCGCGTGCAGATGCCGCATCCCGAACTGTTCGCGGCGCTCGAACACGGCACCGAGGTGCTGCTGGACGACGGCCGCCTGCGCCTGCTGGTGACGGACCATGGCGCGGACTTCGCCGAAACCACGGTGATCAGCGGCGGGATGCTGTCGAACCGCAAGGGCGTCAACCTGCCCGGCGTGGAGCTGCCGCTGTCCGCGCTGTCGACCAAGGACCGCCAGGACCTCGCCTTCGCGCTGGAGCTTGGCGTCGACTGGGTTGGCCTGTCGTTCGTGCAGCGGCCGGAGGACGTGGCCGAGGCGCGCGCCATCATCGGCCAGCGCGCCGGCATCGTCGCCAAGATCGAGAAGCCGGCGGCGATCCCGTTCCTGTCCGAGATCATTGGCCTGTCGGACGCCGTGATGGTCGCGCGCGGCGACCTCGGCGTGGAGCTGCCGCCCGAGGACGTGCCGGGGCTGCAGAAGCGCATCGTGCGCCTGTGCCGCGCCATGGGCCGCCCCGTGATCGTGGCGACGCAGATGCTGGAGAGCATGACCCAGTCGCCGGCGCCGACCCGCGCCGAGGCCTCCGACGTGGCGACCGCCGTGTTCGACGGGGCGGACGCCGTGATGCTGTCGGCGGAGTCGGCGGCGGGCCAGTACCCGGTGCAGGCGGTGGCGATGATGGACCGCATCATCCGCCGGGTGGAGCGGGAGGCGCTGTACCGCACCATCCTGGACGCCGAGCACCCCGCGGCGGATGCCACGGAGGCGGACGCCATCACGGCGGCGGCCCGCAGCATCGCCACCACGCTGTCGGCCTCCGCCATCGCCACCTACACGGCGTCCGGCTCGACGACGCTGCGGGCGGCGCGCGAACGGCCGGAGATGCCGATCCTCGGCATGACCACCAACCGCGCCACGGCGCGCCGCCTGACGCTGGCCTGGGGCGTGCACCCGTTCCACACGGGCGGGCCGGAGATCACCGACTTCCCGGAGATGGTCGCCAGGGCGAGCTGGGCCGCCGTCGCGTGCGGCATGGCGCATCCCGGCGAGCGCCTGGTGGTGACGGCGGGCGTCCCGTTCGGCACCCCGGGTGCCACCAACAGCTTGCGCGTCGTCCGCATTGACACGGGCGCGGCAACAACCTGATTTACGTCTGACAACGACCAGCCCGGCGCACAGCCGGGAGCGCAGGGGGGAACGAACATGCTGACGATGCCGATGCCGGACGAGGCGGTGCTGGCGCGCCGTGCGGAGATCGTGGTGGCTCTGCGCCGGATCGTGCCGGGCGAGGGCGTGATCGACGACGAGATCGAGCGCCGCGCCTACGAGAGCGACGGGCTGACCGCTTACCGGCAGTTGCCGATGGTCGTCGTGCTGCCGGACACCACCGAGCAGATCGTGGCGATCATGCGCTACTGCACAGCCAACAACGTGAAGGTGGTTCCCCGCGGCGCCGGCACCTCGCTGTCCGGCGGCGCGCTGCCGCTGCAGGACGGCGTGCTGCTGGGCCTGGGCAAGTTCAAGCGCATCCTGGACATCGACATCGCCAACCGCTGCGTCGTCGTGCAGCCCGGCGTGACCAACCTCGGCATCACCCACGCCGTGCAGGACCAGGGCTTCTACTACGCGCCCGACCCGTCCAGCCAGATCGCCTGCACCATCGGCGGCAACGTGGCCGAGAACTCCGGCGGCGTGCACTGCCTGAAGTACGGCCTTACCACCAACAACGTCATCGGCATCGAGATGGTGACGATGGACGGCGAGGTGGTGCGCCTCGGCGGCAAGCACTTCGACGCCGCCGGCTACGACCTGCTCGGCGTCATGGTCGGCTCCGAGGGCCTGCTCGGCGTCGTCACCGAGGTGACGGTGCGCATCCTGCCGAAGCCCCCGGGCGCCCGCGCCCTGCTGATCGGCTTCCCCAGCACGGAGGGCGCCGGCGACACGGTCGCCTCCATCATCGGCGCCGGCATCATCCCCGGCGGCATGGAGATGATGGACCGCCTCGCCACGGAGGCCGCGGAGGCGTTCGTCCACGCCAGCTACCCGCTCGACGCGGAGGCGCTGCTGATCGTCGAGCTGGACGGCTGCGACGCCGAGGTCGACCACCTGATCGCCGCCGTCGAGGGGATCGCGGCCCGGCACGGCGCCACCAGCTGCCGCGCGAGCCGGTCGGAGGAGGAGCGGCTGCTGTTCTGGGCCGGGCGCAAGGCGGCCTTCCCCGCCGTCGGCCGCCTGTCGCCGGACTACTACTGCATGGACGGCACCATCCCGCGCAAGCGGCTCGGCGAGGTGCTGGCGCGGATGCGGCAGATGGAGGCGCAGCACCGCCTGCGCGTGGCCAACGTGTTCCACGCCGGCGACGGCAACCTGCACCCGCTGATTTTATATGACGCCAACGTTC
>CAXSFF010000446.1:0-4113 GCA_964236035.1 uncultured Acetobacteraceae bacterium | reverse complement strand
TGAAGGAGCGCAAGGACCGCGTGGACGACGCCCTGCACGCGACGCGCGCCGCGGTTGAGGAGGGCATCGTCCCGGGCGGCGGCGTCGCCCTGGCGCGCGCGTCCCTGATCCTGGCGCAGTTGAAGCCGGAGAACGAGGACCAGCGCTTCGGCATCGAGATCGTCCGCAAGGCGGTGCAGACCCCGCTGCGGCAGATCGCCGAGAACGCGGGCGAGGACGGCGCCGTCATCGCCGGCAAGGTCATCGAGAACGGCGACTACAACTACGGCTTCGACGCGCAGACCGCCGAGTTCAAGGACCTGGTCGCCGCCGGCATCATCGACCCGACCAAGGTCGTGCGCACGGCGCTGCAGGACGCGGCCTCGATCGCGGCGCTGCTGATCACCACGGAGGCGATGATCGCCGAGCGGCCGGAGCGCAAGCCGGCCGGCGGCCCGGGCGGCGGCGGCGGCGGCATGGGCGGCATGGGCGGCATGGGCGACATGGACTTCTAGTCCTTTCACCCGCGTTGCTTGGCAGGAGGGCGGATCGCAAGGTCCGCCCTTTTGCTATGCGCCGGTCTTGGTGGTTCGATGCAACTTGTCACACCAGCGCAATTGACTCTGGCGCGGTTTTCTGGGATTGATCCACTCCGCAATCGTGTTTCCGCCTCGCCTTGCTGCGCCTCCGATATCCGGGTGTTGCCGCCAAGTCGTCCAAGGGTCCGGTTGTCTAATGTGCCGCGTGATGTCACGCGGCGCCCTGACGGAGAGTGACGCAGCTATGGCTATCGGAACTGTTAAGTGGTTCAACACCACCAAGGGCTTCGGCTTCATCATGCCGCAGGACGGCGGCAAGGATGTGTTCGTTCACATCACCGCGGTCCAGGCAGCGGGTCTGCGTGGCCTCGATGAGAACCAGAAGGTCAGCTACGAGGTCGTTATGGAGCGCGGCAAGGCTGCCGCCACCAACCTCAAGCTCGCCTGATCAACGAAAGCTTCAGACGCGGCACGTAAGCGTCTCGAGTTCAGAAGCCGGTGCCCGACTTGGTCGGGCACCGGCTTTCGTCGTTGGGCCTGATGCCTCAGCCTGTCCAACTGCTTGAGTCGTAGCCGACCGCCGGCTCGCTCACCCGTTCCACGCCGCCGACGCTGGTGGCGCCCGCCTCGCGCATGATCTGCTCGGCCTTGCCACGCCACTCCGAATCCTGCGCCGCCACCGCCAGGACCAACCGGCCCTCGCCCGCCGCCTCGTCACGCCCGGCGGATTGCACGGAGTCCACGGCGTTGCCGGCGGCGTTCACCGCCAGCGCCGAGCCCGCCCCCAAAGCCGCCGCCGCCGCGATCGCCACCCCCGCTGCGCCGCCCGTCGCGATCGTCGCTCCCGCCGCGGCGAACGCGCCGATGGTGCCGGCCATGCTGGTGGTCATCGTGCGCGCCTGCCGCACATCGACGTCGGTCATCGGATCGGACGCGCCCTCAGTCGGCGTGGCGCCGGGGCCTTGCGTCACCCCCGTCGGCAGGCTGAGCGCGGCGCGGTCGAACCCGGCCAGCGTCAGGTTGCCGATCGCCTTCTGCATCGCCGCGTCGCTCGGGAACACGCCTTGCACCTCGGTCATGCTGGCGCCCAGCACGGGACCGGATCGGGATGTCGCTGCCTCGTCAGTCATGGGTATCTCCTGCGTTGCAGGGTGGAACGCCGCACGGCGAAACCTGTTCCGTCACGCTTCGGCGCGATCGACGCGTTGATGGCGGGCGCGGGTGCCGCGCTCGATGGCGGAGGCGACCAGTGGGTCGAGGTGCAGCTCGTTCATCACGAACTCCAGCATCTGCAGCGTCGCCTGCCCGGCCATGCGGTCGGCCGCCACCACCTCGCACGCCAGCGCATACGCCGTCTCGCGCAGGCGCGGCTCCAGCGCGCGGCGGATCATGGCGCCGGCATGGGTCAGCCCCTCGTCCTCGCGCAACAGGTCGATCGCCGCGTTGGTGGCGGAGTCGAGGTGGTCGGAGGAGAAGTTGTGGAACGCCGGCAGCGTCTGCACCAGGCCCGCCATGACGCCGATCTCGCGGTCGGTGATGCCGCCGTCGACGGCTGCGACCAGCACCATCGTGCAGACCAGCGCCTCCTGCGGATCAAGTCCCACCCGTGCCAGCATCAGCTCTCCCCTATCGTCACGCGACGGAACCGTGATCGAACCGCCACGGCAGATCAAGTGAGCGGCACCCTACCTCATGCAGGCGTGTCCAGGAACGCCTGCGTCTGCCGCACCGCCTCCGCCAATCCGACGCGCTGCACCTCCACCCCGGCGGGCAATGCCGATAGCAGCCGCGAGGGAGTGCGGCGGTCGAGCAACACGAACACGCCGCGGTCGTCCGCCGCCCGGATCAGCCGTCCGAACGCCTGCCGCAGCCGCAGCCGCGCCGCCGCGTCGTCGTAGGCGCGCGGGTCGCCCTGGCTCAGATGGATGCGCCGCTCCCGGTGCAGGATGTCGGGACGCGGCCACGGCACCCGCTCGAACACCACCAGGCGCAGGGCGCGGCCGGGCACGTCGACCCCGTCCCGCATCGCGTCGGTGCCCAGCAGGCAACTGTCGTGCTCGGTGCGGAACACGTCGACCAGGGTGGCGTTGTCCATGGCGTCGACGTGCTGCGCCAGCAACGGGATGCCTACTGCCTCCAGTTCCGGCGCGATGCGGGCGTGCACCGCCTGCAACCGGCTGATCGCCGTGAACAGGCCCAAGCCGCCGCCGCCGGCCGCGACGAACAGCGATCGGTAGGCGGCGGCCAGCGGGCCGATCTCCGGCCCCAAATCCGTCACCACGAAGGCCCGGGTCTGCCGTGCGTAGTCGAACGGGCTGGCCAGCGCCGCGCGGATCGCCGGCGACGGCAGGTGCGCCGCGCCGACCCGCGCCTCCGCCGCCGCCCATGCCGTCTCGGCGGACTCCTCTCCCATGCCTGCCCCCGTGTCGCGCAGCGTCGCCGAGGTGATCAGCAGCCCGTGCGCCGAGGCGGCGATGGTGGCCGCGAACGGCACCGTCGGGTCGAGGAAATGCCGGTGCAGCCCGACATCGCGGTCGCCCGCCTCGCGCCCGCCTCCTACGTGCCGGTCGAGTTGCAGGTAGTTGATGGTGACGGGCCGCTCGCCGGGTTCCGCCGGCGCGTCGGCGAGGTCGGCCATCATCACCTGCCAGTTGCGCAGCCGCTCGACGGCGCGGTGCTTGAGCACGCGGGCGGCGGCCTCGATGCGGGCGCGAGTGGCGGGCTCCAGCTCGTCCGCCTCGTCCTCCAGCCTCGCCGCAAGCCGCGACACCAGCGTCGCCAGCGGTTCAGCGATGCGGCCCAACGCGCGTTCCAGCCGCGCTGCCGCCTCCTCCAGCCCGGGCGACAGCGGGTGCAGGTCACATTCCAGGGTGGCGCGGCGCTGCGGCTCGCCGGCGACCCGCGCCAACACCTGATGCCGCAGCAGATGGAGCAGTTGCTCCGACGGGTTGGCCTGCCCCGGGTCGAGGCCGCCGATCTCCGGCAGGTCCTCCGACAGCCGCATCGACCAACCCGGCGCCGGCAGCGCGCGAGCCGCCTGCAACGCGGCGTCGAGCGGCGCCTGCAACTCGTCACGGCCGCCGACCAGCTCCTCCAGCCGCCGCCGCAGGCCGCGCGCCCGCGACGCGCCGCCCTCCGCACCCAGGAGCCAGCGGCGCAGCTCCGCCCCCTCGATGCCGGAGAACACGGAGGCGAACGCGCCGTCCGCCGCATCGAACACCTGATGGCCCTCGTCGAACACGTAGCGCGTCGGCACGGCGTTGCCGTCCAGACCCCCGGTGGCGGCGCCATCGACGAAGCCGTGCGCCGCCTGGATCATCACCAGGGCGTGGTTGGCCACCACCAGCTCCGCCGTGAGCGCGCGGCGGATGGTGTGCTCGACGTAGCAGCGGCGGTAATGCGGGCAGGCGCCGTGGATGCACTCGCCGCGGCGGTCGGCCAGCCCCAGGGTGACGCCGCCGCCGAACAGCTCGGTGAACCAGCCGGGCAGGTCGCCGCCCTGGATGTCGCCGTCCGCCGTCGCCATCGCCCAGCGCGCCATCAGCCCGAGCGGGATCATCATCGCGGAGTTGCGCTGGCTCAGCACGCCGTTGAC
>CAXSFF010000445.1:0-4125 GCA_964236035.1 uncultured Acetobacteraceae bacterium | reverse complement strand
CTTCTCCGGCACCATGGATTTCGGCCAGCTCTATGTCGCCTTCGCCAACCCGGCCCAGGTCTCGCCGGGCCTGGTGATCGGTGTGGTGTTCATCGTCGCCGGGCTGGCGTTCAAGCTCAGCGCCGCGCCGTTCCACATGTGGACGCCGGACGTCTATGAAGGCGCGCCCACCCCCGTCACGGCGTTCATGAGCACGGCGCCGAAGGTTGCTGCCATGGCGCTGCTGCTGCGTACGCTGGAGGTGCCGTTCGGCCACCTGGCCGCGCAATGGACCCAACTGATCGTGCTGATCTCCATCGTCTCGATGATCTGGGGCGCACTGGCGGCGATCGGGCAGGCCAGCATCAAGCGGCTGATGGCGTACTCGTCGATCGGCCACATGGGCTATGCGCTGATCGGCATCGCCGTCGGCACCCAGGCCGGCATCCAAGGCGTGCTGATCTACCTGGTGACCTATGTGTTCATGTCGGCCGGCGTGTTCGCCTGCATCATCGCCATGCGCCGCCGCGGCATCGCGCTGGAGAAGATCTCCGACCTCAGCGGTTTGGCGCGGACCGACCCGATGCTGGCGCTGGCCTTCGCCGTGTTCATGTTCAGCATGGCCGGCATCCCGCCGTTCTCCGGCTTCTTCGGCAAGCTCTACGTGTTCTACGCCGCCGTGCAGTCCGGGTATTGGTTGCTCGCGGTGATCGGCGTGCTGACCAGCGTGATCGGCGCCTACTACTACCTGCGCGTCGTCAAGGTGATGTACTTCGACGATGCGCAACCGGCGTTCGACCGCCGCACGCCGTCGCTGTCGTTCGTGGCCGCCGTCGGCACGCTGGCGACGGCGCTGTTCTTCATCGTTCCGTCCGCCATCGTCGGCGCGGCGCAGGCCGCCGCGACCGCGTTGTTCTGATCCCGCCATGTTGCTGGTAGTGGACGCCGGCAACACCAACATCGTGTTCGCCGTGCACGACGGCGAGGGTTGGCTCGGCACCTGGCGCATCCGCACCGACGCCCAGCGCACGTCGGACGAGTACGCCGTCTGGCTGCTGACCCTGTTGCAGCACAAGGGCGTCAAGCCGACCCAAGTCCACCGCGCCGTGATCGGCACCGTCGTCCCAGCGGCCCTGTACCACCTGCGCCGGCTCTGCCGCGACTGGTTCGAGGTGGAGCCGCTGGTGGCCCGCTCGTCGCTGGACTGGGGTTTCGCCATCCTGGTCGACAACCCGGCCGAAGTCGGCGCCGACCGCTTGCTCAACGCGCTGGCCGCGCATCGTCGCTATGGCGGCCCATTGATCGTGATCGATTTCGGCACCGCCACCACCTTCGACGTGGTCGACGCGGACGGCGCCTATCTCGGCGGCGCCATCTCGCCCGGCATCAACCTGTCGATCGAGGCGCTGCACGCCGCCGCCGCCCGCCTGCCGCGCATCGGCATCGGCCGGCCGCAGGCGGTGATCGGACGCTCCACCGTGCCGGCGATGCAGTCCGGGCTGTATTGGGGCTACATCGGCCTGGTCGAGGGCCTCGCCACCCGCATCAAGGCCGAGTTCGACGGCCCGCTCAAGGTGGTGGCGACGGGCGGGCTGGCGCCGCTGTTCGCCGAGGGCACCACCATCATCGAGCATATCGACCCCGATCTGACCCTCGACGGCTTGCGGCTGTTGGCGGAACGCAACGGCGCTCCCACATTGGGCCGTGACAGACTGCGATCCATAGAAAGCGACTGATTTGAATGAAATAACCAACGATCTGGCCTTCCTGCCATTGGGCGGGACGGGCGAGATCGGCATGAACCTCAACCTCTACCGCTGCAACGGCAAATGGCTGGCCATCGATTGCGGCATCGGCTTCGGCGGCTCCGAATATCCCGAGGTCGAGATCATGATGCCCGACCCGGCCTTCATCGCCGAACGCCGCAAGGACTTGCTGGCGCTGGTGATCACCCATGCCCATGAGGACCACCTCGGCGCCGTCGCCCACCTGTGGCGGCAACTGCGCTGCCCGATCTACGCGACGCCGTTCGCCGCCGCCGTGCTGCGCCGCAAGCTCGGCGAGGCGCAGTTGCAGAACGAGGCCAGGATCACCGTGATCAAGGCCGGCGGCAGCTTCGACCTGCCGCCGTTCAGCCTGCGCTTCATGCCCGTCACCCATTCGGTGCCGGAGGCGCAGGCGCTCGCCATCCGCACGCCGTACGGCATCATCCTGCACACCGGCGACTTCAAGCTCGACCCGGCGCCGATGGTCGGCCCCCCCACCGACGAGGCCAGCTTCCAGGCGCTCGGCGACGAGGGCGTGCTGGCGATGATCTGCGACAGCACCAACGCCATGGTGGAGGGCCATTCCGGCTCGGAGTCGGAGGTGCGCAGCAGCATGGCCGCGCTGGTCCGCTCCATCCGAACCGGCCGCATCGCCGTGACCTGCTTCGCCAGCAACGTCGCCCGGGTCGAGAGCATCGCGCTCGCCGCCCAGGCCGCCGGCCGCCATGTGGCGCTGGTCGGCCGCTCGCTGCGCAACCTGGAGACGGCGGCGCGCGAGAGCGGTTACCTGAAGCAGGTGCCGGAGTTCGTGTCCGAGGACGAGGCCGGCTCCGTGCCCGACGACAACCTGCTGATCCTGGTGACCGGCAGCCAAGGCGAGCCTCGCAGCGCGCTGTCCCGCATCGCCGCCGACACCCACCCCAACATTGCGCTGGGCCAGGGCGACACGGTGATCTTCAGCAGCCGCATGATCCCGGGCAACGAGCGCGCCATCGGCGGCGTGCAGGACAACCTGGTCCGCCGCGGCGTCCGCCTGATGACCGCCGACGACCACATGGTGCACGTCTCCGGCCACCCGGCCCGCGACGAGCTGCGCCGCCTCTACGCCCTGGTCCGCCCGCGGCTGTCGGTGCCCGTGCATGGCGAGTGGCGGCACCTGTCCGCCCACGCCGCCCTCGCGCGTGACGCCGGCGTCGTGCCCATGCTGCTGGAGGACGGCGACGTGCTGCAACTGTCGTCCAACAAGCCGGAGGTGGTGGACAGCGCCCCCGTGGGCCGCCTGGTGCTGGACGGCAACCGCCTGGTCCCGCTCAGCGGCGGCGTGTTGGCGGCCCGGCGCCGCATGCTGTTCAACGGCGTCGTGCTGGCCAGCGTCGCCGTGGATGCGTCCGGCGCGTTGCTGGGCAAGCCGCAGATCAGCGCGCCCGGGTTGTTCGAGTCCGACGACCCGGAGAGCGACCGCGTTACCCGCGAGTTCGCCGCAGCGTTCGCCGAGCTGGCTCCATCGCTGCGCCGCGACCCCGTCGCGTTACCGGACGCCGCCCGCGCCGCGTTGCGCCGGGCGCTTGGCCGCCGCCTGCAGAAACGCCCGTTGGTGGATGTTCACCTGCTGCGGGTCTGATGGGCGGCTTCACTGGGTTCGTCCTGTATGTGCTGATCTGGTGGACGGTGCTGTTCGCCGTGCTGCCGTTCGGCACGCGGCCGGTGGCGGACCCGGACGCGGAAACCGGCTGGCGCGGCGCTCCGGCCCGCCCGCTGATGGGCCGCAAGCTGTTGGCGACGACGCTGGTCTCGCTGGTGCTGTGGGGTGGTGCGACGTTGGTCATCCATAGCGACTACCTGAGCTTCCGCGAGATGGCCCGGTCCATGCCGGACGATCCCTAAGGAGCTTGCCGGGCATCTGTTGTTGCCGTCAGATATTTTCCAAAGCTCGTCATTGTCGGACGCTGCGCGCTCATGTCGTTGGTAGAGCTTTGGGACGATGCGGCTTGAGACTGCGGGCGAGAAGGCTGTCGAGCATCCGATCTGAGAGGAACCTGACGAGACGGACGATGACCGCTGCATCGCGACCAACGGTGTAGCGAGTGCGGGGCCGCTTGCTGGTAATTGCGTCCGCGATGACTCGACCTGCCTTCTCGGCAGGGACTCCCTTGGGGATGGCCGCCTAGGCCTGCGAGATGATCGAGTGCATGAGCATGGCGTAGCGACCACGCTGCTCGGTGGTCATCCCGCTGGTGACGCGCTCGCCAGCGGCAGCGACCTGCCCGAGCATTTCGGTCGTGACGGCGCCCGGTTCGACCACGATGACCTTCACTCCAAGCGGCCCGACCTCTCGGCGCAACGCATCGCTGACCGCTTCGAGGGCGAACTTCGAGCCGGC
>CAXSFF010000444.1:0-4127 GCA_964236035.1 uncultured Acetobacteraceae bacterium | reverse complement strand
GGTTGTTTGACAGAATGACACAGGCACCGCCAGGGTTGTGGATGGTCCCTGCTCCGCCCCGCTTTGTCAGCTACCTGCGCGTTTTCACGGACGGTCAGGGGCGATCCGGCTTCGGCCTTGAGGCGCAGCGCTAGGCCGTGGCCGCCTACGTCGCCCAGGCCGGAGGCGAGTTGGTGACGGAGTTTTAGGAGGTGGAGAGCGGCAAGCGCGTTGATCGCCCGCAACTTGCCGCCGCCCTCGCCGCCTGCCGCGCCCGACGCTGTGTGCTGCTGATCGCCAAGCTCGACCGTCTAGCCCGCAAGGCGCGCTTCCTGCTCTCCGTAGTCGAGGGCAGCGGCGAGGCCGGCGTGGTGTTCTGTGACCTGCCCACGGTGCCCGCCCGGCCGGTCGGCAAGTTCCTGGTCACCCAGATGGCTGCAGTGGCAGAGCTGGCGGGCTGATCAGCCAGCGCACCCGCGCCGCCCTGGCCGTGGCAAAGGCGTATGGGGTGAAGCTGAGCAACCCTCGCTTGGTGCCGGCGATGCCTGCCATGGCAGCGGTGGCACGGGCAGCCCGCACCCGCCAAGTGGCAGAGCACACGGTCGACGTGCTCGCCGTGCTGCGCCAGGTGCAGGACGGGGGTGCGTGTAGCCTGCGCACCCTCGCCGCCGGACTGCAGGCGCACGGTGTGCTCACCCCGGCCGGCAAGGCACACTGGTCAGCAACCCAGGTGCAGCGGGTGCTGGTTCGGGCCGCAGCACCGGACTTGCTGTCAGGCTCCTTCCGCTCAATTTGCCGAGGCGGAAAACACGGTGGCAGCACAACGGAGGATGGCGCTCAGGAGAACGCGGAGGCCGGCAGGGAGGTCACGCCGAGCAGGGTGACCTGGGTGTGGTCCGAAAAGCCCAGAACGGTGTTGCCGCCGGCCGAGGTCTGCGTCGGGCCGCTCGCGTAGCCGCGGGCCGCGACGTGGTCGATGCCGACCCGGAAGCCGGACACAGCGAGGCTGCCGCCGGCCTGGCCCAACACCACGGCGATCAGGTCGGCACCCGCGCCGGTGAACACGGTGGCGGTGCCGCTGCCGGCCTGGATGTAGTTGCCGCCGGCGCCGCCGAGGATCAGGTCCTGCCCGGTGCCGGCGAAGATGGCGGCGTTGCCCGTGCCGCCGGCGATGGTGGCGGTCCCGCTGCCGGCCACGACCAGGTCGCGCCCGGCGCCGGTCACGATCAGGTCGGACCCGGTGCCGCCGAAGAAGGTGTTGCTGCCGCTCGCGCCGGAGCCGGTCAGCGTCTCGTTGCCGCCGCCCGCCGCGACCAGGTTGTCCAGCGTGCCCGTCGCGACCAGCAGGTCGCCGCCGCCGCCGCCGCCGATCGTGGAGGCCGAAGGGGTGAGGATGGTGCCCTGGGCGTCCATGAAGTGGCGCAGGCCCGGGAACTGGGCCAGGGGGTTGCCAGCGAAATCGGTGTAGCCGGTCAGGTCGGCGCCGGCGACGATGACGTTTCCGCCGCCGGTGCCGCCAAAGAACGCGCCGCCGCCGTTGCCGGCGAACACGGTGACGTGGCCGGTGCCGCCGGTAACGCTACTGAAGGCAGCCTGGTCCAGCGGGTCGGTCTCAGGTGCGGTGCTCATGTGGGAAATTCTGGTCGAGCCCACGTAAGTGGAGCTGCCGCTGCCGTTGGTGAACTGAAAGCCGTCGCCGCCGAACACGGTCAGGCTGGCGTCGACTGTGGTGAGCTGGCCTACGCCGGTGATCGGGCCGGTCGTGACGCCCGCCTCCAGGGTCAATTCGCCGGAGAGGCTGACCGGGCCGGTGCCGAGCGCGCCGGGTGCCGTGACCTCGACGGCGCCGTCGACCTCGGTGCCGCCGGTGTAGCTGTTGGCGCCGTTGGCCAGCACCAGCCTGCCTTCCAGCGAACCCGGCCCTATCAGCCTCAGCATGCCGCTGCCGCTGATCACGCCGGAGATCGTCGCGATGGTGGCGTCCTGATCGCCGTTCGCGCCCAGTCCGCCGATCGAGCCGGCAACGGCCTGGCCCGGGCTGCCCGCGAGCACGATCGGATTGGCCAGGGTGCCCACGACGTTCCCGATGGAGCCGCCGGCCAGGGTGATCGTGCCGCTACCGAGCTGCGAGCCGTACGCCAGGACGATCCCGCCCGCCAGCAGCGCGGAGCCGAACGACAGCACCGCGGGGACGCCGTGCGGCAGCCCATGAAAGGGGGGAACTTGCTGCCCGAGATAGAGGACGGCGCCGGCGTCGACGGCGAGCGTGCCCAGCGCGTAGGTGCCGCCCAGCGAGTAGAGGGTCGTGGTGCCCGGCCCCCCGAGCAGGGCGGGCGTCGCCTGCTCCTTCTGCACTGTGAGCAAGGCCGCGGGGCCGTCGCCGTTGATCGGTCCCGCGTGGTCGGACGGGAACACCGCGTTGTCGGCCGCGGTAGGCACGCCGTTCGTCCAGTCGGCCGCCGTGTTCCAGTCGCCGATGTCGGGGATGCCGTTGGTGGTGGTGGTGCCGCCGATCCAGCTTGTGGTCACCACGTCCGTCGCCCCCGTTTTGCTCTGCCTTGCAGGTAGCACGGAAACGACTGCAACCGTTGGTATTCCAAGGTGGCTGTGGCCAGAGGGAAGGTTGAGGCTCTGCCCTAAACTTCGCCAAAGGCTTGCCTTTGGAACCGCTGGGGCGGGGCGACCTGATTATCATGGCGATGTCAGCCTGATGGTTGCAGGCGTCGAGATGACGCTGCAGGGCTTGGACCCTCACCCTCTTCTTGATGCGGGAAAGCCGGTCCATCAGCGAAGTCGCCAGGACCTTCAATGTCCACCCGGCCACCATCCATCGCTGCCTGAACGAGCCTTAGGCCGCAAAATCCGCCTTATGACAGTACACCGTACCGCTCAGACGCACGGGCCAACTCTGCAATTTCCAACCCCTATGCACAATCAACGTCTGTTTTGTCACAGGCGGTATCCAAGTACAAAGCGCCTCCTACAATTTTTAGTTGTAATATATTTCGTAGTACCAACTTCTTGGCGGTTGACATGGATTTCCATTAATAGGTGTATGTCCTGCGATCTGAGGAGGCTACTCGATGGGCGTATTCAACATCTGGAGCGAACGTCTGGATCTGGCGTGTTGCTGCTGGGCAGGTTTGCCAGCAGGTGTGTGAAGCGTTCATGGGGTGTGTCAAAATCGAGGGTTTTTCTGGGCCGGGTGTTGAGGCTGGTGGCGACAGTGTCGAGGTCGGTCTGAGTAAGACCGGCCAGCGACATGCCCTCGGGGAAGGACTGGCGCAGCAGACCGTTGGTGTTCTCGTTGGAGCCGCGTTGTCAGAGCGCGGGCGGGTCGGCGAAGAGGACGCGCATGCCGGTGGCGTGGCCCCCCGCAGCTTGGGCGAAGTCCTTGTGTCCGGTCATCTCCTTGCCCTGGTGGTAGGTCAGGGTCTGGCGCAAGGACGCAGGGAGGGTGTTCAGAGCCGGCAAAGGCGCTGGCGGCGGCGGCCTTGTGGGTGGGCATCAACACGAGGAGCAGGAAGTGTGTGGTGCGCTCGATCAGAGTACTGCTGGCGCTGTTGGCCTGGCCCAGGATCATCCCAGTGGCCGAGCACCAAGCGGGCGGTCACGTCCTCGGGGCGCTCGGCGATCGGGGCCATGTCGCACAGCATGCTGCGCCGCTCGCTGCTCTTCGGCGTGCGCCTGCGCCACGGCTTGCCCTGGCGCAGACAGGCGGTTAGCTCGCGCTGCAGCGCGCTATGACGTAATATCAACGGCCGTTTGCGTTCAGCCGTCAGGAAGCAAGGCTGGGCTCTGCCCAGACCCGCCAGGGGCGAGCCCCCCGAACCGGCTGTACTTACACCAACAGTCCCATGCGTTGACCGTTTTCTGCTCCCGCTACTGCGACTATTTTCAACGTGTTAGGGTTCAGCAAAATGGGTCACTGCATAGGACCGTTAGTATAATCCGTAATTCTCTTGCAAAGGAACAACCTATGGCTGAACGCTCCCGGACATTCAGAGCCTTACTAGGCTCTTGCGCCACAGCTAGCTTTTTTGTAGTAGTACTACCGGCTGCGGCGCAGCAAGCGTTGATGACAAAACATGTTCAATCGAGCGTAGCGCTCGGATTGATGTCTTTCGTCAGTTCTGCCCCCGCAACCC
>CAXSFF010000443.1:0-4137 GCA_964236035.1 uncultured Acetobacteraceae bacterium | reverse complement strand
GGCGGCGGGTGTACTGGCACGCCGGGTAGTTGGAGCAGCCGATGAAGCTGCCATGCCGCCCGAGCTTCAGCCCGAGCCGCCCGTCGCCGCACGCCAGGCACACGCGCGGGTCGCTGCCGTCCTCGCGCGCCGGGAAGAAGTGCTGGCCGAGGTCCTGATCGATGCTGTCGATGACATCGCCGATCTTGAGGTCCTTGGTCGCTGCCACGGTAGCGGAGAACTGCCGCCAGAACGCCTCCATCACCGCGCGCCAGTCCGCCCGGCCGTCGGAGATGTCGTCGAGCTGCTCCTCCAGCGAGGCGGTGAACCCCGTGTCGACGTAGCGCTCGAAGAAGCTGGTCAGGAACGCCGTCACCAGGCGTCCGCGGTCCTCCGGCACCAGCCGCTTCTGGTCCATGCGGACGTATTCGCGGGTGCGCAGCGTCTCCAGGATGGAGGCGTAGGTGGAGGGGCGGCCGATGCCGAGTTCCTCCATGCGCTTGACCAGGCTCGCCTCGCTGAAGCGTGGCGGCGGCTGGGTGAAATGCTGCTCGGCGTCGACCTTGCCGCGCGAGAGCGGGTCGCGCTCGTTCATCGGCGGCAGCATCCGCGTCTCGTCGCGGCTGTCGCCCTCTGGCGCCTCGTCGGTGGCCTCGCGGTACAGCTTCAGGAAGCCGTCGAACGCCACGATGGAGCCGTTGGCGCGCAGCCGGGTGCCGCCAGATGCGACATCCACCGCGACTTGGTCCAGCTCGGCCGACTGCATCTGCGACGCTACGGCGCGCTTCCAGATCAGCTCGTACACCCGGCGCTGGTCGTCGTTCAGGTAGCGCGCCATCGCCGCCGGAGTGCGGGTCACGTCGGTCGGGCGGATGGCCTCGTGGGCTTCCTGGGCGTTCTTCGCCTTGGTGCTGTATTCCCGCGGCGCCCCCGGCAGGTAGTCCAGGCCATACGCGCCGCGCACGTGTTCGCGGATGGCAGCAACCGCCTCCTTGGCCATCTGCACGCCGTCGGTCCGCATGTAGCTGATCAGCCCGACCGTCTCACCGCCGATGTCCACCCCCTCGTACAGCTGCTGCGCCACCCGCATCGCCGCCTGCGCGCCCATGCCGAGCTTGCGGCTGGCGTCCATCTGCAGGCTGCTGGTCATGAACGGCGGCTGCGGGTGCCGCTTGACCCGGCGCCGTTCCACGCTGGCGACGCTGAACTCGCCTGCCTCGACCGCTGCCTTCGCCTTTTCAGCGAGTTGCGCCGTATTGATGTCGAACTGGTCGAGCCTGCCCCCGTCCAGATGCGTCAGCTTGGCGGTGAACGGCGCCCCCGCCGGCGTGGTGAAATGCGCCTCGATCGACCAGTACTCGCGCGCCCGGAACGCCTCGATCTCGGCTTCCCGCTCGCAGATCAGCCGCAGCGCCACCGACTGCACCCGCCCGGCCGACTTGCTGCCCGGCAGCTTGCGCCACAGCACGGGCGACAGGGTGAACCCCACCAGGTAGTCCAGCGCCCGCCGCGCCAGGTACGCCTCGATCAGAGGCTGGTCGAGCGCGCGCGGGTGCGCCATGGCGTATTGCACGGCGGACTTGGTGATCTCGTTGAAGGTGATGCGCTGCACGTCGACGCCGCGCAGCACCTTCTTGTCCTCCAGCATCGCCCGCACGTGCCAGCTGATCGCCTCGCCCTCGCGGTCGGGGTCGGTGGCGAGCCACAGCCGACTGGCGCCCTTCATCGCCTTGGCGATGGCGTTGATCTGCCGCTCGCCGCGCTCGTCGGCGGCCCAGTCCATGGCGAAGCCCTCCTCGGGCCGCACGCTGCCGTCCTTGGGCGGCAGGTCACGCACGTGGCCGAAGCTGGCGAGCACGGTGAAGCCGCCGCCGAGGTACTTCTCGATGGTCTTGGCCTTGGCCGGCGACTCGACGATGACGACGTCGTTCATGAGATCCTTTTGGCATCGAGCAGGGCGACACGGTGGCCGGGCAGGGTTTCGACCCGCCCCGCCAGCTCCAGTTCCAGCAGCACAGCCATTACGGTAGACGCTGAGAACTGGCAGCGGCGCACCAGATCGTCAACCGGGGTCGGCTCCGGACCGAGCAGCTCCAGTATGCCGCGCCGAGCCGATGGCAGGTCTGCCGACGGTTCCGGCGGGCTGTTCCATAAGGGCGGCTCCTCGTCGAAGCCAAGCGGCAGGCGCACGCGGGTCGTCTGCGGACGCTCCGGCAGCGCGTCCAGCACGTCGGACGCCTGGCCGACCAGGGTGGCGCCGGCCTTGATCAGGTCGTTCGAGCCGTGGCAGCGCGGATCGAGCGGGGAACCCGGCACCGCGAACACCGCCCGGTTGGCGTCCAGCGCCATCTGCGCCGTGATCAGGCTCCCGGAGTGCCGCGCCGCTTCCACCACCACGACCCCCAGCGACAACCCGGCGATGACCCGGTTGCGACGCGGGAAATGGCGGCTCTGCGCCGCCGTGCCAAGAGGCGCCTCCGCCACCACGGCCCCGTTCCCGGCGATGCGGGCCTGCAACGCGGCGTTCTCCGGCGGATACGGCTTGTCCAGCCCGCCCGCGATGGCGGCGACGGTGCGCCCCGTGTGCATGGCGCCGGCATGGGCCGCGGCGTCCACCCCGCGCGCCAGGCCGGAGACGACGACCAAGTGCGACAGGGCGAGGTCGGCGGCCAGCATCTCGGCCATGCGCTGGCCGTTGGCGGAGGCGTTGCGCGCGCCGACCAGGGCGACGGCGGGCGGATCGAACACCGCCGGGTCGCCGAGGATGGCGATGACGGGCGGCGCGTCCTCCAGCGTGGCGAGCATCTCGGGGTAGCCGGGCTGGTCCAGGATCAGCATCTGGCCGCCGAGCTTGCGCAGCTTGGCCAGCTCGCGCTCCACGTCGTCTGCGGTGGCCACCTTCATCAGGTCGCGGCCGCCGGCGCGGGCGAGGTCGGGCAGGGCGTCGATCGCGGCGATGGCGGTGGCGAAGCGGGCCAGCAGGCGGCGGTAGGTGATGGGGCCGACCCCGCTGGTGCGGGCGAGCCGGATGCAGGCGAAGCGCTCGGCTTCCGTCACCGGCTGCCGATCCTGGGCTCGGTGCCGGCCCGCAGCCGGGCGATGTTGTTGCGGTGGCGCCAGGTGATCCACGCCACGATCGCCACGATCGCGCCCGTGTAGGGGCCGGGCAGCACGACCCCGCCCACCAGCGCCACCGCGGACGCGACCAGCGCCGCCGCCGAGGAGAAGCGGGTGGTCGCCGCCGTGAGCACCCACGCCACCGCCGCCGCGATGCCCAGCGGCCAGGCCAGCCCGAACAGGGCGCCAAGCCCCGTGGCCACGCCTTTGCCGCCGCGGAACCGCAACCATGGCGTCAACGTGTGGCCGAGCACGGCGGCCACTCCTGCCACGGCGCCGACTTCCTGGGAGCCGTTGCCGATCCAGCGCGCCAGCAGCACGGCCGCAGTGCCCTTGAGGACGTCCAGCAGCATCGTCGCCACCGCCAGGTCGCGCCGCCCGGTGCGCAGCACGTTGGTGGCGCCGATGTTGCCGGAACCGATGCCGCGGATGTCGCCCAGCCCGGCGCTCCGGGTCAGCAACAGGCCGAACGGGATCGACCCGAGCAGGAAGCCGAGCAACACGCCCCAAACCGTCATCACGACGAGCGCTTAAGAAGCAATGGCCGCTTTGCTGCTCCTCCTCCCCTTGTGGGAGGAGGCCGGGAGGAGGGGGGCCACATCAACCACCCGGCGCGCGGCACCCCTCCCCTAACCCCTCCCGCAAGGGGAGGGAGATAGTCAGGCAAGGGACTAATCATCCGAACACCCGGCGGCCGGCTTTCCAGGTGCCGATCACTCGGCCCTCCAGCGCGCGGCCGTCAAACGGCGTGTTGGTCGCTTTGCCCGGCAGCCGCCCGGCCTCGACCTTCCACGCGCGCTCCAATTGGAACAGGCACAGATCGGCCGGCGCGCCCCGAGCCAGCCGCCCGGCCGCGTGGCCCAGCAGCGCCGCCGGGCGATGGGTCAGCAGCGCGATCGCGCTGGCGAGCGGCAGGCCGGAGTTGTGCACCTGCGCCAGCGACACGCCCAGCAGCGTCGCCAGACCCGCCCCGCCCGCCGAGGCCTGCGCGAACGGCAGCCGCTTGTCGTCGGCGTCGCGCGGCTGGTGGTCGGAGGCGAT
>CAXSFF010000442.1:0-4157 GCA_964236035.1 uncultured Acetobacteraceae bacterium | reverse complement strand
GACGAACACGCGGGTCCGGCGGACGATGGCGTTTTGAGGCAAGGACAGGGGTTGCCTAGCGCCAGTGGCAGGCGATGCGAAGCGTGGCAGCTGCTGCCGCGGCGGCGACCGGCAGCAGGCCGGCTAGCGCCCGGGCAGCTGGGAAGTCCAGAAGGTGCATCCCTGCTTGTGGCGCAGCAGGATGTGGCAGGCAAGGTTCGCATGGATGGGCCAAGACCGGTAGTAGGCCAGCATCAGGTAGGACAGGTAGCTTCCCAGCCGCTCCGACCCCCAGACCTCCCACTCGCGCAGCAGCTTGTCCAGCCCGCTGCCCTCGGCGTGGCGGCACATCATGGTGCCGGTGCCACCGGACCCCCATCATCAGGTGATCTGCCATTATTGGGGCAGCTTCCGACCATATTCCTGCCCTCTGGCGCCTTCAGCGTCTTGGATGAACAAGGAGCCTGATCATGCAGCCCTTCCGCTCTTGCCTGCTTGCCGTGCCCGTCATCGCCGGCCTTGCCATACCGTTTGCATCCCCGGCCGAGGCGCACCGCCGTCATGGCGGCGCGGCAGCACTCATCACCGGCCTGATCGGGCTGGGCGTGGGGGCCTTGGCTGGCGGCGCACTGTCGGGACGTTCTGACCGGGACGGGCAGGGTTACGACGAGCCTGCCTATGCGCCGCAGCCGTCTTACGGCTATGCGGTTCCAACGTACGTTGCGCGCCCGCACCCCGTCTATGCCCCGCCTCCTGTCTATTATGCGCCACCGCCGGTGGCCTACTATGCTCTGCCGCCGGCCTATCAGGGTGGGCCGGCCTATGCACGATGGGGCGACAACGACTGACGCGACCCGAAAAACGGTCGCATAGAAGACGGGGCTTTTGCTTGAAGGCTCACACCGAACCGAGTCCCCTTCCGAGTTCGGCCGGAGTTCGCATTGTTGCGCAGAGCGGCCGGCACCTGCGGGGCGGCACGCGCCCGGTTGCGGCACCGGTCCTCGCGGCCCGTCATTGTAAGCCGTCCTTGCGGCGTGGCAGTCCAGGGGCTGGTGGCGTAGTCCTGTTGGCCTCGGGATTGCCGCGTCACTACGTTCCCCGCAACGACGAAAGATCATGCCGGGCAATAGCCAACATCATTTCCGATGGCGGCCCGCTGCGGTCTCCAGCTCGCCGGTCCGGCGGACGGCGGTGTTGGCAGGCACGGGAGCCGCCGGGGCGGCCTGGCCCGACGCCCGGCGCACCTCTTGCAGCAGGTCCCGCATGTCGGCGCTGTCCTTGCGGATCAGGGCGGCCTGCGGCCCCAGGCGCTCCCGGTCCGCAGGCGTCACGTCCATCGCCGTGACCACGATGACGGGGATCGCCGCCCAGTCCGGGTGGTTCCGCAACTCCTTCAGGACGCCGAAGCCGTCCATGCCGGGCATCATCAGGTCCAGCAGGATCACCGCTGGGCGGACCGCGGCGACCCGCTGCAAGGCGGCCGGGCCGTCCGCGGCGAGCTCCACCGCCCAGCCGTCCCGGGTCAGCATGGCGCACAGCCGGTCGCGGGTGCCGGCGTCGTCGTCCACCACCAGCACGGGGTGGCCAGCCTCATGCGCCGCTAGCCCGTCCAGGGCTTCCTTCAGCCGCGTCCACTCCACTGGCTTGGTGAGGTACTCGGCGGCGCCCAATGAGTAGCCCAGCCCGCGCTCGTTCACGAAGCTGACGACGACGACGGGAATAGGGGCCAGCGCCGGGTCGGCCTTGAGGCGGGACAGCACGCCCCAGCCGTCCAGCCGCGGCATCAGGATGTCCAGCAGGATAGCAGAGGGTTGAAGCTGCGCCGCGAGCCGCAGCCCGGTTTCTCCGTCCAGCGCCGTGCGGACGGCGAAGCCCTCCTTTTGCAAGAAGCGGGTCATCAGGTCGAGCACCGCTGGGTCGTCGTCGATCACTAGCACGGGGCGGCGGTCGTCCGCCGCCTCCATGTCGCCGCCGGTCGCGGGCGCCTGAGCCGGCTGCCACTGGGCGGGCAGGCGCAGGGTGAACGTTGTGCCCTGCCCCGGCGCGCTGCCCACGTCCACGCTGCCGCCCAGCATGGTGGCGAAGGCCCGGGTGATGGACAGCCCCAGCCCGGTGCCGCCGAACCGCCGGGTGGTGGAGGCGTCCGCTTGCTGGAACCGTTGGAACAGCTTCTGCAACTCTTCCGGCGTCATGCCGATGCCGGTGTCGGACACGCTCAGCGTGACCTGGTCCGTGCCGTCCGGCCCGACTGTGCGCTGCGCGGACAAGGTGATGGTGCCGTCCTTGGTGAACTTGGCGGCGTTGCTCAGCAGGTTTAGCAGCATCTGCCGCAGCTTGGTCATGTCCTGGTGCATTGTGCCCAGGTCCGGCGGCGCGTCCAGGACCAGCGTGTTGCCGTTCTTCTCCATCAGCGCCTGCATCGTCGCCGTCACGTCCTGCAGCAGGCGCCCGGTGTCGAACTCCTCCGCATAGACCTCCATCCGCCCGCTCTCGACCTTGGAGATGTCCAGCACGTCGTTGATGAGGCCTAGCAGGTGCCGGGCGTTGTCCTTGATCTTGGTCATGTCGCCGAGCAGGCTGGCCGGGTCGCTCTCGTCCTCGATCTCCTCCTCCAGCATCTCGGTGTAGCCGATGATGGCGGACAGGGGAGTGCGAAGCTCGTGGCTCATGTTGGCCAGGAACTGGCTCTTGGCGCGGTTGGCCTCCTCCGCCTGCTCCTTGGCGGCGACCAGCTCGGCCTCCGCCAGGCGGCGCTCGGTGATGTCCTCGTGGATGCCAACCCATTCGCGCAGCCGCCCGGCGGCGTCCAGAACGGGTGTGGCGCGCACGGCGAACAGGCGGTAGGCGCCGTCGTACCTACGCAGCCGGTGCTCGTTCACGAAGACCCCGCGGGCGGCCACGGCCTCGTTCCACGCCTGTAGGGTCGGGGGCACGTCGTCTGGGTGGACCGCCTTGGTCCAGCCGAAGTTCTGGTACTCCGGTTGGGTCTGCCCGGTGTAGCGGGACCAGTCAGCCTGAGCGCCCAGCATCTCCCCGGCGGCGTTGTTGGTCCAAATGATGTCGCCTACGACTTCGGCCGCGGCGCGGAACCGCTCCTCGCTGGCCAGCAGGTCGCGCTGCACGCGGGCCTGGTCCAGGGAAGCGGCGAGCAGCGCCAAGAACAGCAGCAGGAAGGTGGCGCCCGCGACATAGAAGGCAAGCGCCAACTGGCCGATGCTGTCCAGGTCGGCATCGTCCGGCGCCGCGCCGTGGGCCATGGTAAAGGTGGCGGCCACCATGCCGCAGTAGTGCATGCCGTAGACGGCGAACCCCATGACGGCCGCAGCCAGCAGCTTCTGCCCCAGGCCATGCGAGCGGACCATCAGCCACAGCGCGGCGGTGGAGGCGACGACCGCGATCAGGACCGACAGGATCACGATGGGGACGCTGTAGGCGACGTCCGCGTGCATGCGCATCGCGCCCATACCGGTGTAGTGCATCGCGGCGACGCCCCCGCCCATCAGGACACCGGCCGGCACCACGTCCCGCGGTCGCGCGCCAGGCCGGGTGACCCAGGCGAAGGCCGCCCCGGTAGCGAGGACGGCCACGACCAGGGACAGCAGGGTGCCGCCTGCGGCATAGCCCGCCGGCAGTTCCATGCGGAACGCCAGCATGCCCAGGAAGTGCATGGACCAGATGCCGCCTCCCATCACCAGCGCCGCCATCCCGACCCATACCGGCCCGAACCCCGGCGCCGCCCCGCGCACCCGGCTGCCGAGGTCGAGCGCGCTGTAGGACGCGAGCACGGCGATCAGGATGGAGAGCACCACCAGGGGGGTGTTGTAGGTGGCTGCGATGGGCATGGCGGTCTCCGGTTGGACGTGCTGGCAGGAGCCGTGCCCCGGCCGCCTGGGTGTTGCGGTCCGGTTTTGAGCGGTGGGGCCGTAGCGAGCAGTGGCGGAACGCACCCGGCCCCGACGTGTTCCAAGCAGGCTCACGAATGGGCGGCACCCAGGGGGCGTGGTGAGACAGGTTCTCCTTGCCAACCATGGACACCACCCCGCGCGGCCAGGATGGCGCGCGGGATGGATTGAATGCGGCGCGTCCTCTGTTCGGGCGAGCTGGCACGGGCGATGGCGTGGAAGTGAACCGCGCCGGGTTTACCGGAGGCGTTTTGGTTTGAGTGCTACGCGGCCATG
>CAXSFF010000441.1:0-4160 GCA_964236035.1 uncultured Acetobacteraceae bacterium | reverse complement strand
ACCCCGGCAGGCGGCGTCCACCGTCCCGCCTGCACGGCCGCGGACGGCGCAGCGCGCGACCTGTTGCGGACCTGGATGCGCGACGCGGGGATGCAGGTCGCCATTGATCCCATCGGCAACATGACCGGGCTGCTGGAGCTGGCGGGGCCAGACGCGCCGGTGGTGATGGCCGGCTCCCACCTCGACAGCCAGCCCGAGGGCGGCCGCTTCGACGGCGCCCTGGGGGTCGCCGCTGCGTGCGCCGCCGCGCTCGACCTGCAGGACCAGGTGCGGGCTGGCCGGCTGCGGACGCGCTGCAACGTTGCGGTAGTCAACTGGACCAATGAGGAAGGCGCACGGTTCCAGCCCAGCCTGCTGGGCAGCAGCGTCCATGCCGGGACGCTTGAGTTGGCGAACGCCCTGGCGTGCGCCGATGGCGACGGCGTCAGCATCGGCACGGCCTTGCAGGACATAGGCTATGCCGGGGCCGGCACGCTGCCGCGGGCCGGCGCCTATGTCGAACTGCATGTCGAATGCGGCTGTGCGCTCGACGCCGCCGGGGACCGGCTTGGCGTCTTCACCCGCTACTGGGGGGCGGCGAAGCAGCGCGTCGCGTTCATGGGCGAGGCCGCGCACACGGGTCCGACGCCGATGCCGCAGCGGCGGGACGCGCTGCTGGGCGCTGCCCGGCTGATCTGCGCCGTGCGCG
Source organism: uncultured Acetobacteraceae bacterium (assembly GCA_964236035.1). Lineage (GTDB taxonomy): Bacteria > Pseudomonadota > Alphaproteobacteria > Acetobacterales > Acetobacteraceae > CAXSFF01. The sequence continues at coordinate 3,472 of CAXSFF010000441.1, read as the reverse complement.
CCATGGCGGACGCCGCGCCGGGCTTGCTGCACAGCTCGGTCGGGCGGATCGAGGTGCGGCCGAACTCGCCCAACGTGGTGCCGGCGGAGGCCGTGGCGTTCGTGGAGCTGCGGTCTCCCGAACCCGGCGTGCTGGCGTGGGCGGAGTCCGAGCTGGCCCAGCGGGTGGCCACTGCCGCCGAGGGCGCTGGCCTGCGCGTCGATGCCGGTCCGGTGGACAGGCGTCCGGCCGGGTCGTTCGATGCCGGCCTGGCGGCGATGGCGGCGGCGGAGGCTGCGGGGATGGGCCACGCCCTGCGCTGCCTGGACACCGTCGCCGGGCATGATGCGGTCAGCATGGCGGGCATCTGCCCCTCGGTGATGCTCGTGGTGCCCAGCGTCGGCGGCCTTTGCCACAACCCTGCGGAGTTCACGCACCCTGCCGATGTCGCGCTCGGGGCGGAGCTGCTGACGCGCCTGCTGGCCCGGCTGTGCCGCGACGGGATCGGCGCTTGACGGCCGTGGAGCGGGCGCGGGCCGTGCTGCGGATTGCGTCGCTGGGCGGCGCCGAGCTGCGGCCCGGCCCGGCTGCGGTCGTTTCGCCGATGTGCCAGGCGGTGGATTGGAGCTGCTGGCGCGTGCCGGACGCCGGGCTGTTCCTGAAGGTGCGCGAGGCGGACGCGCTGCCTTTCGTGGACCTGCACGCCACGGTGCAGGCGACGCAGGCCGCCGCGGCGCTCGGCGTGTCGCCTGCGGTGCGCTTCGTCCTGCCGGAGCACCAGGCGGTCGGCATGGACCTGCTGCCGGCGCCATGGCGCACGGCACGGCTGCACGACATGGCCGTGCCGGAGGTGCTGGGCGCCGTGCTGGCCGCAAAGCGGGCATTCCGTGGCGGGCCGCCGCTGCGCCGCGCCTGGGACATCTTCGCCGAGGTTGCGGCGATGGACGCGGCTATTTGCGCCGCCGGTGCTGCACCTCCGGATTTGCCGGGATTGCTGGCAGGGGTGCGGCAGGCGCACGGGGCGCTCTCGGCCGCTGGTCGGGACCTGCGGCCCTGCCATGCCGACGGGCTGTCCTCCAACGTCATGCTCGGACCCGGCGGCCGGGTGATGCTGGTCGATTTCGATTGCGCCGGGATGGCCGACCCGCACTACGACGTCGGTGTCGTGCTCAACGAGGCATGTCAGTTCGAGGCCGGAATGCGGCCCGGCCTGGAGCTGGCGTTCGGCCGCGACGATGCGCGCGACCTGAACCGGTGCCGCCTCCATGCCTTCGCGGACGACGTGTTCTGGGGATTGTGGGGCCTTGTCATGGCAGCCACCTCGCTGCGACGGGAACTGGAGTTCCTGAAGTATGGCGAGTGGCGCCTGCTGCGTGCCCGGATGTTCCAGCAGGACGGGGCGTTCGCCGCCCGGCTGCATCGCTTATGATGGGGCGAACGGGATGAAGCGGTGCGGCCAGGCTGCCACGGACGCGGAGCGGGAGGCGGAGGCGGCGATCCTCCGCGTTCCCGCCTGGCAGGGCGCATCGCCGCTGTACTGTCCGGTCGGCGGCGGGATCAGCAACAGCAACTGGCGGGTTTCGGTCGGCGGGGCCGACTACTTCATGAAGATGCCCGGCAAGGGCACGGAGCTGTTCATCGACCGTGCCGCCGCGATGGACGCCAGCCGCAGCGCCCACGCGCTCGGCATCGGCCCGGCGGTGTTCGACTGGCTGGCAGCGGACGGGATTGAGATTGCCGAGTTCATCGCCGACCGCCGCGCCTGCACCCATGCCGACTTCCGGGACCCCGCCATCTGCCGCTCCGCCGTGGCCGCCTTCCAGCGGCTGCACCAGGGTCCGCCCCTGCGGCTGACCAAGACCGTGTTCGACATGATCGGGGAGCATGTGGAACAGGTGGATGCGCTCGGCGGCTGGGCGCCGGCGGACTTCGCCTGGCTGCAGCGGCGGGTCGGCCAGGCCCGCGACGCCATCGCCGCGTCCGGCTTCGACCTAGTGCCCAGCTTCAACGACCCGATGAGCGGCAACTTCCTGGTCGATGACGCGAAGACGATCATGCTGATCGACTACGAGTACGCCTCCAACAATGACCGGTGCTACGACCTGGGCATCTGGTTCGGCGAGATGTTCTTCGACCCCGCCCAGGAGGCCGAGCTGACCGAGGCCTATTTCGGCCATGCTAGACCGGAGACGATGGCGCGGATCGTCGTCTACAAGGCGCTGGCGGACGTCAAGTGGGCGACTTGGTCGATGGTGCAGGAGAAGGTGTCCGCGCTGGACTTCGACTTCCGCAAGTATGGGGCTTGGAAGCACATGCGCGCCCGCCGGGTCATGCAGGACCCGCGCTGGCAGGACTGGCTGCACGCCCTATGAACTCTTCGCATCCTGTGATCCCCGTGCCTGCTGGACGCCCGTCAACCTGGAGGACCCGCCATGACGACGCATACGGTCAAGACGCCGACCCTGCAGGAGATGCGCGCGGTTGCGACGGAGCTTGGCTTCGTCAACATGGGCGACGACGACCTGCGCCTGCATCTCAAGATGCTGGAGGGCGGGTTCCAGGCCTACAACCTGGTGGACGAGATGCCGGACGAGGCGCCGCAGGTGCGCCACCCCCGCACTCCCGGCCACCGCCCGGCGCCGGCGGACAACCCGCTGGGCGCCTGGTACGTGAAGACCGCAATCCAGGGTGCCGCAGCCGGCCCGCTGCGGGGCAAGCATGTGGCGCTGAAGGACAACATCTGCCTCGCCGGGGTGCCCATGATGAACGGCGCCTCCACGCTGGAGGGGTACGTCCCCGACGTGGACGCGACCGTCGCCACCCGCATCCTGGACGCTGGCGGCACCATCGCCGGCAAGTCGGTGTGCGAGTACTTCTGCTTCTCCGGCGGCAGCCACACCAGCAGCAGCGGCCCCGTTCACAACCCGCACCGGCACGGCTACTCGGCCGGCGGCTCGTCGTCCGGCAGCGCGGCGCTGGTGGCGGCGGGGGAGGTTCCGATGGCGCTCGGCGGGGACCAGGGCGGCTCCATCCGGATGCCAGCGGCGTTCTGCGGCGTCTATGGCATGAAGCCCACCCACGGCCTGGTGCCCTACACGGGGATCATGCCCATCGAGCTGACCATCGACCACACGGGGCCGATCACCGCGACGGTTGCGGACAATGCGCTGCTGCTGGAGGTGCTGGCCGGGCCGGACGGCCTGGACCCGCGGCAGCATGGCGCACCGTCGCGGCCGTATCAGGAGGCGCTGGGCCGGGGCGCCGCCGGGCTGCGGATCGGCGTCGTGCAGGAGGGCTTCGGCTGGCCGCAGAGCATGGCCGCGTCCGACCAGGTGGTGCGGCAGGCAGCCGAGCGGTTCCGCGGCCTCGGCGCCACCGTGGAGGACGTGAGCGTGCCGATGCACCGCGACGGCAGCGCCATCTGGCTGCCCATCGCGGCGGAGGGCGCGACGGTGCAGATGATGCACGGCAACGGCTTCGGCTTCAATTGGCA
>CAXSFF010000440.1:0-4164 GCA_964236035.1 uncultured Acetobacteraceae bacterium | reverse complement strand
CGACGAGGGCTGCGGCGTTTGCTCCCTGGTCAAGGGGGCGTCGGCCGACGGCGTGATCGGCGAGTTCGGCAGCCTGTACCAGCTGATCCGCCTGGTTACCGACGGGCGCATCAAGGTGCTGCCGGTGGCGCCGGAGGCCAGCCTCGACATGGTGCCGATCGACCACGTGGTCGGCGCGCTGGCGGACCTCGCCGAGCGGATGGCGGCGGCGAGCGGGCGCATCTTCCACCTCGGCTCCGGCGCGCCGGTCCCCGTGGCAGCGCTGCGCCCGTTGGCGGAGGGCTTCCCGCACCTGCACGCCCCGCGCTTCGTGCCCCCTGGCCAGTTCGACGCCGGGCAGCTGAGCGAGCGGGAACGGCAGCTGGATGGCCAGGTCACGGGCTTGTATGCGAGCTACCTGCGGCGCAACCCGTTGTTCCAGACCGCCAACCTGCAGGCCGTCACCGGGCGCACCTGCCCGCCGACCGACGCCGCGTTCCTGCACCGCATGATCGCGTACGGCATCGCGGCGGGCTTCCTGCTCTCGCCCGGCAGCGCGCGGGCTCAACGCACGTCTGGATAGTGCCGGTCCAGGCCTCGGCGCAACCCGACGCCCCATCGAAATCCGACCTTGAGATAGACCAGATTGGCGCGGATGGCCCCCCAGGCGGCGACCCGGCGGTCGGAGGTGATCACCACCCGGTTGACCAGCCGCGTGCGGCCGAAGCGGTGCAGGCGGATGCACAGGTCGGCATCCTCCATGATCATCAGGCTGGTGTCGCAGCCGCCGGCCCGCAGGAAGTCGGCGCGGCGGAAGAACATCGCGTGGTCGCCGAACAGCAGCCGCGCCCCGCGCAGGAACAGGTGCGGCCGGAATAGCAGCGGCGCGTACCAGGTCTTCAGCCAGTTGTGCAGGCTGGTGCCCCAGCGCACCGTGTCCGGCCCGCTGATCAACGGCGTGAAACCCGCCAGCGCCAGCCGCGGGTCCGCCATGGTGGCGCGGATCACGGCGATCGCGTCGTCAGGCAGGATCGTGTCCGCATGCAGCACGCACACCAGGGCAGCGGTCGCCGCGGCCACGGCATGGTTGATCTGGGCGCCGCGTCCGCGCCGGGGCGACACCAGCACGGCCAGGCCGGCGGCCTCGGCGATCGCGGCAGAACCGTCCGTGCTGCCGCCGTCCACGGCGATCACCTCGTCCGGCGCCGGCTCCAGCGCGCGTAGGGAACGCAGCAGGCGCGGCAGCGCGGCGGCCTCGTTCAGCATGGGGATGACCACGGCCACCGTCGCCTTGCCGGCTAAGGTCATGCGGCGCGGCTTGCGGGGCAGGCCGGGCCGCTCATGTCATGGGCATGGCTCACGTCTCTGCCCCCGCTGCGCGCCGTTCCAGTCCGCTGCTCCCCCTGCTGACGGCGGCAGGCCTGGCCGCGTTGCTGCTGGCTGAACGCCGCACGCCGTTGCGGCGGCCGACGCAACGCGAGCCCGGCCGCTCCCTGCGCAACTTGGTCATGGGCGGGCTGAGCACGGCCGTGGTGGCCACGTTGGAGGCTCCCGTGACCGGGCCTTTGTCGGCATGGACGGAACGCCGCCGCTTCGGCCTGGTGCAGCGGCTGCCGCTGCCGCGCCTGCTGCGCGACGGGCTTGCCGTGCTGGGCCTGGATTACACGATGTATCTTTGGCATGTGCTGACCCACAAGGCGCCGCTGCTGTGGCGGTTCCATCTGGTGCACCACATCGACCTGGACCTCGACAGCAGCACGGCGCTGCGCTTCCACGCCGTCGACATGCTGATCTCGATCCCGTGGCGGGCGGCGCAGGTGGCGCTGGTCGGCGCCTCGCCGCGGGCGCTGTCGGTCTGGCAGAAGTTCTTCTTCGGCTCCGTGCTGTTCCACCACGCCAACCTGCGCCTGCCTGCGGAGCTGGACCGCATCCTGGCCCACGTGCTGACCACGCCGCGCATGCACGCCATCCACCACTCGGCCGTGGCGGACCAGACCGCCTCAAACTGGTCCAGCGGGTTGAGCCTGTGGGACCACCTTCACGGCACCTTCCGGCTGGATGTGCCGCAGCGTGGCATCCGCGTCGGCGTTCCCGCCTACCGCGACCCGGCGGACACGCAGCTGCTGCCGTCGCTGACGCTGCCGTTCCGGCGGCAACGCGACGCCTGGACGCCCGCTCGGGATTGATTGCTCCCTCCATAGGCGAGCGGACAGGGACTGACTTCTCCGGCTGCTGTAGGGTTCCTTCCATGGCGCGGCTGCGGCAGGATGAAGTTGGTGGCGTCGCCTAATTTGTTGGCCGAGAGTTGAAAGGAATTCGTATGCCCGTCGAGGAATGCCCGCCAGCCGGGTTTGAGAGCCATTGGGACGCGCCCTGGTTCCAACGCAAGGCCGATGCCTGCCGCCAGCTTGCCGGCCTGGTCGCAGACCAGCAGGTCCGCGACGCCATGCTGGATTTGAGCAACGACCTCAAGCGGCAGTCGGACCATGCCGCGTTGCTGGCCGCCGTCGCTTTCGGCTATGCCCCGAAACCGTAGCCGGATGCCGGCTGTCCGCTCGCGAAGGCTGGCATGAGCACGATCCATGACTTCACCGTCCGTACGCTGGACGGCCAGCCGCATGATCTGACGCAGTATCGCGGCCGTGTGCTGCTGGTCGTCAACACCGCCTCCAAATGCGGCTTCACCCCGCAATATCAGGGTCTGGAGTCGCTATGGCAGCAGCACAGGGCTGATGGCCTGACGATCCTCGGCTTTCCCTGCAACCAGTTCGGCGCGCAAGAGCCTGGCGATGCCGCCGAGATCGCCGGGTTCTGCAGCCTGACCTATGACGTGAGCTTCCCCATGATGGAGAAGGTCGCCGTGAATGGCGCGGGGGCGGCCCCCCTGTATCGTTGGCTCAAGCACGAGAAGCCCGGATTGCTGGGCCTGGAAGCCATCAAGTGGAACTTCACCAAGTTCCTGGTTGGTCGCGACGGGCACGTGCTGGAGCGGTTCGCGCCAGCCACGAAACCCGAGGCGCTGGAAGCGCCGGTCGTGGCGGCGCTGTCGAAGACGTGACGAGGGCGGCGCGGCTGGCCCTTTGCAGATAGCAACGGCGTCGCACCTGTAGGCTTCATCGCATCATGCGGTGCCGAGGAGCCCGCATTGCCCGACACTCCCTCCACCCGCCTGCTGATCGTCTACTACTCCCGCTCCGGCTCCGTCGAATCCCTTGCCGCCGCCGCGGCCGACGCTGCGCGCGAGGCGGGGGCCGAGGTCCGCATCCGCCGGCCTCGGGAAGTCGCGGGCGCAGCCGACATGGCCAAGGTGAAGGGCTGGACCGAGAGCGCCGCCCGGCAGAATGCGGTGTATGCCGCCCCCACGCACGAGGATGCGGAGTGGGCCGACGCGATCCTGTTCGGCACGCCCTGCTATTTCGGCACCATGGCGACGGAGCTGAAGAACTTCCTCGACCAGCTCGGCCCGCAGTGGAAGCGCGGGGCGCTGGCCGGCAAGGTCGGCGGCGCGTTCGCGACCGCGTCCTGGCCGCACGGCGGGACGGAGGTGGTCACGCTGTCGCTGTATGCCCCGATGGCGCATCTCGGCATGGTGATCGTGCCGACCGGCTATACCGACGAGGCGATGCTGGAGGCGGGGTCGCCGTATGGAGCATCGGCCATCGTCGGCGCGGAGAACCGTGATCCGCGGCCGGAAGACTTCGACGCGATCCGCCACCAGGCGCGCCGCACGGTGGCGATCGCCAGAGCGTTGGTGGCGGCGGGGGAGATGCCAAGCCGGAAGCAAGGTGCTGGATGACCGAGACGCTTTCCCAGGCTCGAATGCGTCTTTGCCGATGCCGGCTATGATGCCCAGCGGTGGGCCGTCGGGCGCACCTTCTCCTGGTCCGGCCGGAACCGTCGCCTCGCCAAGGATTTCGAAAACCTCGCTTCAACACTGCTCGCCTTCGTCATCCTCGCCGCCATCCAGCTCGGCATCAGGCGGATCGCCCGGGAGGTGACCTTTCGAGTCAGGCTCTGAGAGGTGCTATTCGAGATAGGGCGTCAGCACCTCTTCGATCCATTTCATGAATGCTCGGACGCGGCGCGACAGGTTCTGACGATGGGCCACCACGAGGGACACGTCGAGCGGCTCGGGGCGGAAATCCGGCAGGACCTCCACCAGCGCTCCGCTCTCGAAGTGTCGGC
>CAXSFF010000439.1:0-4172 GCA_964236035.1 uncultured Acetobacteraceae bacterium | reverse complement strand
AATTGTCCCATAGAGTGGACAGATATGTGACTATCCGAAGGACAGATATGTGACCGCCGCGGTCGAGTCGGTGAAAGCGCGCCGTATCTACCTCATGCTCCGCGAGCGGATCGCGCTGGGCGACTTCGCTGCCGGCCAGCGTCTGCCGAGCGAGCCTGTGCTTGCAGCCGGGCAGGGCGTGTCGCGCGTGACGGTGCGACGCGCACTGGGTCAGCTTGCCGAGGAGGGGCTGGTCGTGCGCCGGGTTGGCGCCGGCACCTTCGTCACCGACGGAATGCTTAGCCCGGTGGTCGCGGCCGACCTGGCCGACGTATTTGCCCATTTGAAATCGATGGGGCAGCAGACCGAGGTGCGGCTGCTGTCGTTCTCCTATGGCGTCCCGCCCGAGATGATCGGCCAGGCGCTCGGGCTCGGCGTGGGCGCACGCACGCAGCGTTCAGTGCGCGTGCGGCTGATCAACGGGGCGCCGTTCTCGCACCTGACGACGCATGTGCCGGAACGGATCGGCCTGACCTACGACGAGGCCGAGTTGGCGGCGACCGCCCTGCTGAGCTTGCTGGAACGGTCGGGTATCGTGGCCGATCGGGCGAGCCAGGCAATCTCCGCCACCTTGGCCGGGCCGGACGTGGCGGAGGCGCTGCAACTCGAGGTCGGCGCGCCGCTCCTTTCGCTCACCCGCGTGGTCCACGATGCCGACGGAGTGGGCGTCGAGCATCTACAGGCGCTGTATCGCCCGGACCGTTTCGCCTTCCATCTCGATCTCAGCCGCACCGGCACTGGCGACCGCCGGCGCTGGAACCTGCGTCCACCCCCTTCAACAAGGAGTCGCGCCATATGACCGCCGTTTCCCGTCGCGCGTTGCTGGCCGGTTCCGCCGCGGCCTTGGCTGCCCCCGCCGTCGTGCGGGCCCAGCCCGCGGCGATCAAGCTCGGCATCTTGCAGCCGGTCACCGGCGCGCTGGCGCAAGACGGCGATCTCGGCCGGCTCGGCGCGCAGATCGCCATCGATGAGATCAACGCAGCAGGCGGCATCGCCGGCATGGGCGGCGCCAAGCTCGACATGGTGTTCGGCGACGCCCGCTCGCTGCCCGACGCCGGCGTGCAAGAAATCGAGCGCATGCAGGCGGACGGCGTCTGCGCCGTGGTCGGCGGGTTCGCCAGCCCGATCTGCCTGGCGGCGAGCCAAGCAGCAGCGCGCTACGACCTGCCGTATGTCGTCGATGTCGGCGTGGCTGACAGCATCGTCAGCCGCGGCCTGACCAACACGTTCCGGTTCGCGCCCGGCTTCGGTAAGGTATCGTCGGTCGCGATCGATAACTTGGTCGCAATCAACGACGCCGCCGGCAAGCCGGCCAAGACCGTCGTGCTCGTCCATGAGGACGGGCTGTTCGGCAGCGGCCTGGCCAAGCTGATGGCCACCGAACTTCCCAAGCGCGGCTTCGAGATCCTGGACACGATCGCCCACCCGACGCCGGCGCGCGACATGAGCAACATCGCGCTGCGCATCCGTTCGCTCGCGCCGGACCTGATCCTGCCGTCGGATTATTACGGCGAGTTCGTGCTGCTGGCGCGGACGCTGCAGCAGCAGCGGATTCATCCCAAGGGCACCTATGGTGTTCTGAACGGCGCCGCGTCGAACTACCGCTTCGTCAAGGAATTCCCCTCGGTGGCCGAGGGCTTGCTCGACTGCAATCACTGGGCCGATCCGCGCAATCCGAAGACCGTCACGCTGCGGCAAAAGGTCGAAGGCATGGGTAAGGTCTTCAGCTACAACGTGATGCTGAACTACTCCTGCGTGCTGCTGGTCGCCGATGCGCTCAGCCAGGCCGGCTCGGCCGATCGTGCCAAGCTGACCGCGGCGCTCGCCGGTTCGGCCTTCACCGGCCACATCATGCCGTACGGCCCGACCCATTTTGTCAACGGACAGAACCAGGGCGCCACCCCGGTCAACACTCAAGTCCAGGGCGGCGCCATCAAGGTGATCTTCCCCCCCGCCTTCTCCGATGCCAAGCCGCAGTTCCCGGTCACCTGACCCGGCCGCATGTATCCGCCCGCCATCATCGCCGAAGCCACCGCGAACGGGCTGCTCACCGGCGCGGTCTATGCGCTCGTGGCGCTCGGGCTGACGCTCGTTTACGGGGTGCTGCACATCATCAACTTCGCCCACGGCGCGCTGCTGACCCTTGCGATGTTCGCGGTATGGGGACTGGCGGCCGGGTTTGGTCTCGACCCGTATCTCGCCATAGTGCCGCTGGTGCCGCTGTTCTTCGCCCTCGGCTACGCCCTGCAGCGCTTCGTGATCGGTCCGGCCAGCCATGGCCGAGACGGCAACGTGCTGCTGGTGACGCTGGGCCTGGCGATCCTGATCCAGAACGCGTTGCTCGCGGCCTTCTCCGCCGATCCGCGTTCGCTCGACAGTGCGGCGGCGTTCGACGTGGTGGCAGTCGGGCCGATGCTGCTGTCCAAGCCTCGGCTGATCGGATGCGCCGCCGCGGGGATCGTCGGCCTGCTGTTCTGGCTGCTCCTGACACGGACCGACACCGGGCGCGCCATCCGTGCGGTCGCGCGGGAGGATCTCGGCGCGCGGCTGGTCGGCATCGATGTGCGGCACATCTTCGGCGTCACGTTCGGGCTCGGCTGCGCCAGCCTGGCGGTGGCGGCCGGGCTGCTGATGCCAAGCACGACGGTGACGCCGCTCTCGGGCGAGGCGTTCGTGCTGGTGGCGTTCACCAGCGTCGTGCTCGGCGGCATGGGATCGGTGCCCGGCGCCATGCTGGGCGGGTTGCTGATCGGCATCGTGGAAAGCCTGAGCGGCCTGTTCCTCGGCGACAGCCTAGGCCAGATCGGCATCTTCGTGATCTTCATCCTCGTGCTGCTGCTCAGGCCGGCCGGGCTGTTCGGCGCCCGCGCGTGAGGCTCGGGGCGATCGCGATCGTGCTGGCGGCGCTGGCCTGCGTGCCGCTGCTGACCGCGTCCAATACGGTGATCAACTTCTTCGTCGGCACACTGATCATCGCGCTCGCGGCGCAGGGCTGGAACATCCTCGCCGGGCTTGGCGGGCAGCTCTCCTTCGGCCATGCCGCGTTCTACGGCACCGGCGCCTATCTGTCCGCGGTGCTGCAGCTCCGTTATGGCGTCAATGCGTGGGTGGCCGCGGGCTGCGGCATCATCGCCGGCGCGGGCGTCGGGGCGGCGATCGGCGCGTTGGTGTTCCGTGCCGGGCTGCGCGGGTCCTACTTCGCGCTGGTGACGTTGGCCTTTGCCGAAGTGTTCCGCATCCTCGCCAACGCGCTGCCGGTGACGGGGGCCGCCGCCGGACTGCTGCTGCGGCTCGACCCGCGCCCCGTCAACATGCAGTTCGCCAGCCGGGCAAGTTTCTTCTACCTGGCGCTGACCTGCGTGGCGGCGGTGTTGCTGCTCACGCTATGGATCACCCGCTCGCGGTTCGGCGCCCAGCTCGCGGCGGTGCGAGAGAACGAGGAGGCCGCGCGAGCGCTCGGGATCGACACCTTTGCCGTCAAGCTGCGGGCGATGACGATCTCGGCGGCGATCGCGGCCGCGGCCGGGGTGCTCTATCTACAATATTACCTCTACATCGACGCGAACCTGGCCTACGGCACCGGCGTCTCCGTGGCGGTACTGCTGGCGCCCGTGGTCGGCGGCGTCGGCACGGTGCTTGGCCCGCTGGTTGGCGCCATAGCCCTGCATGCACTGGGCGAGGTCACTCGCCTGATGGCGGGCCCGGTCGCGGGGATCGACCAGGTGCTGTTCGGCGCGTTGCTGGTAGCGGCCATCGCATTCCTGCCGGGTGGCCTGGCCGGGTCGCGCAGGGCGGTGCGCTGATGCTAGTCGTGGACGCCGTCAGCAAGCGGTTTGGCGGCCTGCTCGCGGTGGCCGATGCGTCGCTCACCGTGCCACGCGGCAGCATCACCGGGCTGATCGGCCCCAATGGCGCCGGCAAGACCACGCTGTTCACGGTGATCGCCGGCTTCACCGCACCGAGCACCGGGCGCGTCCTGTTCGACGAGGTCGATGTCACCCATGAGCCCGCGCACCGGCGCGCCCGGCGCGGCATCGTCCGCACGTTTCAGATCGTGCAGCCCTTCGCCGGGCTATCGGTGCGCGAGAACATCGCGGTCGGCACGCATTTACGCCATGCCGGGCGGGCCGCGG
>CAXSFF010000438.1:0-4173 GCA_964236035.1 uncultured Acetobacteraceae bacterium | reverse complement strand
AGAAATCTTCAAACTAAATCCGCGTCACCTCATCCCGGGACCAAACACCTAGGTGCGGCCGCGGCCGCCCGTTTGGGCGAAGTCGCGGAAGCTGGTGTCGGCCAGCTTCTTCTGCTCCGGCGACAGCTCGGCATACAGATGCTCGAACGCCGGCACCAGGCGCTGCATGTCGTCGGCGTGCGCCTGCGCCAGCTCCTGGTAGCTCTTCATCTGATCGAGCGCCGTCAGCGTGGCGACGTCCTTGCGCCGGGCCTGCACCAGCCCGTCCATGCGACCGGCGTTGGTCCGCATCACGTTGGCGAAGGCGTCGAACGCCGGCTGTTCCGCCGCCGTGATCTTCAGCCGCTCGTGCAGATCGGCGATGCGGCGCTCCACGACCGGGTGCGCCCGCGCCGGGGCCGGCGTCGCCGTTGCGGCGCTGTTGGCCGCCGTGGCCGACTTCCCCGGGCCTGCCTCGGTTTGGGCGAACGCCGGCGAACAGCCCACCAGCAAGGCGAGCGTCAGCATGCGGGTCGGCAGGAACTTGGTCATGTGGGGACTCCATGAGGTTTACGCGGGGGATGTAGGCCGAACCCCGCCGAAACCAAACTGCCAAGCATCGGAGTTGCGGCGGCCGCCTCCCGCCGCCTAGCCTTGCCCCCGGCAACCCGGCGAGGCGCGCAGACATGGCCATCCTCTCGATCCAGTCCTGGGTCGCCTACGGCCATGTCGGCAACGCCGCCGCGATCTTCCCCTTGCAGCGCCTGGGCATGGAGATCTGGGCCGTCAACACGGTGCAGTTCTCCAACCACCCCGGCCACGGCGCCTGGACCGGGCAGGCGGCCACCGGGCAGCAGGTCCGCGACCTGGTCGACGGCGTGGCGGCGCTCGGCGTGCTGGATCGCTGCCGGGCCGTGCTCGGCGGCTACCTCGGCCGCGCCGAGATCGGCGACGCCGTGCTGCACGCGGTGGCGCGGGCGCGCTCGGCCAACCCGGCGGCGCTGTACTGCTGCGACCCCGTGATCGGCGACGCCGGCCCCGGGGTGTACGTCGCGGCCGGCATCCCCGAGTTCCTGCGCGCCCGCTGCGTCCCGGCGGCCGACATCCTGACCCCCAACCAGTTCGAACTGGAACGCCTGGCCGGCGCCCGTGTCGCGACGCTGGCCGACGCCAAGCGGGCGGTGACGCAACTGCTCGCGGCGATGCGCCCGGGCGGCGTGGTGCTCGCGACCAGCCTGCGCACCGAGGACACGCCGGCGGACGCGGTCGACCTGCTGACCGGCGGCGCGCAAGGGTTCCATCGCCTGCGCACGCCGCTGCTGCCGATCGCGGCGAACGGGGCGGGAGACGTCATCGCCGGGCTGTTCCTGTTCCACCGCCTGGCCGGGGCGCAGCCGGCGGAGGCGATGGCGCTGGCGGCCAGCTCGGTGTTCGGGCTGCTGCGGCGCACCCAAGCCGCCGGGTCGCGGGAGCTGCTGATCGTGGCGGCGCAGGAGGAATTCGTGGCGCCCAGCCGTATTTTCGACGCGATCGCCTGCTGATCTCGCATCGGGTGCGTAGGAACCTTGCGGAACCTGCTGGCTTGCCCTGATCCCGCCGTGATCCTGGCGTAGACGAACACCACCGAATCACACTCCTTCGCGGAGCCGCCCATGCGCTTCCTCCACGCCTATCGCCGCGTCTTGGCCATGCTGGCCGGGGATGTCCGCCTCGCGGTCTTGCTCGGCCTGGCCAACATCGCCATCGCCGGCCTGCAATTCCTCGACCCCGTGCTGTTCGGCAAGGTCATCGGCCTGCTGGCGCGGTCCGACACGGTGGGCCGGCCCGAGCTGTGGGCCGAGGCGGCGCAGCTGATCGGCATCTGGCTCGCCGTCGGCGCCACCTCGATCGGCGTCAACATCGCGACCGTCGTGCACGCCGAGCGGATGGCGCACCGCAACCGGCTGCAGGCGATGAGCCGGTTCTTCGGCCACGTGCTGTCGCTGCCGCTGTCGTTCCATGGCGAGTCGCATTCCGGCCGCCTGATGAAGGTCATGCTGGGCGGATCGGATTCGATGTTCTCGGTCTGGCTGACGTTCTTCCGCGAGCAGCTGTCGACCTACGTCGCCGTGCTGGTGCTGCTGCCGCTGACCTTGTTCCTCAACTGGCAGCTGGCGATCGTCCTGATGGTGCTGGTGGTGCTGTTCTGCGCCGTGACCATCGCGGTGATCCAGCGCACCGAGGAGGGCCAGAAGCGCGCGGAGTACTTCCAGTCGAGCCTGGCCAGCACCGCGCAGGACGCGCTGGCCAACGTGATGGTGGTGCAGTCGTTCACCCGCCTCGCCGCCGAGACCAAGCGGTTCAGCCAGATCGCCGACCAGGTGATCGCCAACCAGTTCCCCGTGCTCAACTGGTGGGCCGTGGTCAACGTGCTGACCCGCGCCGCCAGCACCATCGCCGTCATCGTCATCGTGCTGGTCGGCACCCTGCTGCACATCCGCGGACAGGCCACCGTCGGCCAGATCGTGACCTTCATGGGGTTCGCCAACCTGCTGATCGGGCGCCTCGAATCGGCGATGCAGTTCGCCTCCCGCCTGTTCCTGCAGATGCCGGTGCTGGAGGATTACTTCTCCGTGCTCGACGCCAAAAGCTCGGTGCCGGAGAGCTCCGACGCCGTCGAGCTGGAAGCCCCGCGCGGCGAGGTCGCGTTCGAGGACGTGAGCTTCGCCTACCCGGGCGGCCCGGCGATCCTGTCGCGGGTGTCGTTCGTGGCGCAGCCCGGCAGCGTCATCGCCCTGGTCGGCCAGACGGGAGCCGGCAAGAGCACGGCGATGAACCTGCTGCAGCGGCTGTGGGACCCGACCGCCGGCCGTGTCGCCATCGACGGGCAGGACATCCGCGACGTGACGCTGGAAAGCCTGCGCCGCAGCGTCGGCGTGGTGTTCCAGGAAAGCCTGCTGTTCAACCGCTCGATCCGCGAGAACCTGCGCATCGGCCGTCCGGAGGCGACCGACGAGGACATCGAGCAGGCCTGCCGCCTGGCCGACGCGCACGACTTCATCATGCGCCAGCCGCAAGGCTACGACACCATGGTCGGCGAGCGCGGCGCCACCCTGTCCGGCGGCCAGCGCCAGCGGCTGGCGATCGCGCGGGCGCTGCTGAAGAACCCGCCCATCCTGATCCTCGACGAGGCCACCAGTGCGCTCGACGCCGCCACGGAGGCGCGGGTGTCGCGCGCCATGGCGACGCTGATGCAGGGACGCACGACGTTCATCATCGCCCACCGGCTGTCGACCGTGCGCGACGCCGACGAGATCCTGGTGTTCGACGGCGGCGAAGTGGTGGAGCGCGGCAGCTTCGACCACCTGGTCTCGCATGGCGGCCGCTTCGCCGAGCTGGTGGCGACGCAGCTGGCCGGCGCGCCGCAGCTGCGGGCGGCCGAGTAGCAGCGGATGTAACGTTCTCTTGATCGCTGCATCCCGGAACGATTGGGTTTGCGTCGGCGGGGCGCGGGCGCGCAGACTTGCGGGTCTCGGGGGCGTCAGATCCCCGCCTTACAACGAAGGGACCCAAGCCATGACCATCGCCGCCATCCTGAAGCACAAAGACCCGGCGATCGCCGCCGTCGCGCCGGGCACCTCGATCGCCGACGTCACCACCCTGCTGTCGGAACGCCGGATCGGCGCCGTGCTGGTGCGCGACGCCGATGGCACGCTGGCCGGGATCGTCAGCGAGCGCGACATCGTGCACTGCCTGGCGCGGGACGGAGCGGGGGCGCTGGACATGACGGCGGCGCAGATGATGACCCGCACGGTCGAGACGGCCACCCCCAACACCAGCGTCGAACAGGCGATGGTGATGATGACGAACGGGCGTTTCCGTCACCTGCCGGTGATGGAGCGAGGCGCGTTGGTCGGCATCGTCAGCATCGGCGACATCGTCAAGGCCCGCCTCGACCAGCAGGCGCACGAGGTAGACACGCTGCGGGCCTACGTCGCCGGCAACTGACCCTCGCGGCGACGATTATTCCGGGGGCCACAGCGTCCCCGGAATGCGATGATGGCCAGGCGGTTCGCGTTCAGTATCGCTTGTAGGGCAGGAACTTGCCGCTCATGGTGAGTTTGACCCGGTCGCCCTTCTGGTCCGGCTGCCGCTCCATGGTCATGTCGAAGTCGATCGCACTCATGATGCCGTCGCCGAACTCCTCGTGGATCA
>CAXSFF010000437.1:0-4185 GCA_964236035.1 uncultured Acetobacteraceae bacterium | reverse complement strand
ACTTCTTTGTCTGCTCCTTGGCGGTCTGTGCTGCCGTTATGTCGTATGTAATGAAGTCAAGAATCTGATGGATATGGTCACGGAGGGCTAAGGGACTCATGTCATTGGCAGTCGGCGTCAACGTTCGCGCGAACGCTTCCCATTCATCCACGATCTGCTTGGTGTTCTCGCGGATAAACACAGGAAGCCGCTTTCGATCCTTGGTTACAGGATTGTCTTTGATGCCGACGTCATTGCCTGGAACCAAATCGATGATCTCATCTGCCGGCATCATAGTCCTTCTTTGCAAAAGTAGTCCGCTTTAGGCTCGATCAGGCGTCAGCAGGACACACCCTGCTGACGTCTGACGGTTGCTCACCCGAACTCGGCTAGGCGGTTGTGATTCAGGACCGATAGCGACATGCCATCTTCAAGCCGTCCGGCGACAGGCTCGGAATATACTCATATGACATAGCTAGATGCCAGGGAATCTATGCAACAAGTTCGATAGTGAAACTGCTAACCTGCTGATGATATTGACATTATTCATTCCGCAATTACGATGCTGAGGTGGCATCAGCGCTATGTCGGCCTTTCAATACAATCGGTTTGAAGCGGACGAACAGACCCAACCGGATTGCAGACCGAGACGCTACCCACGCCAAAGCTGGCTCGCAACGACGCGACGTTGGGCAGCTAAGCCAGGTACTCCATCCCGCCGTCGATGCTCAGCGCCTGCCCCGTGATGGTGCGGCCGAACGGGCTGGCGAGATAAAGCGCCATGTTGGCGATGTCCTGCTGCGTCACGAAGCAGCGCAGGCCGATGGTGGATAGCGCGCGTTCGGTCTGCTCGTTGTCGCCGATCCCCGCCGCGGCGGCCTTGTTGCGGATGACGCTGCGGATGCGCGGGCCTTCCACCAACCCGGGCAGCAGCGCGTTGACCCGGATGCCGTCCGTGCCCAGCTCGATCGCCAGGGTGCGGGTGAGGCCGATCACGCCCCATTTCGCCGCCGCGTACGGGCTGCGCAGCGGGAAGCCGAACTTCCCCGCCGCCGAGCTAAGGTTGACGATCGAGCCGCCGCCGGCCGCCCGCAACGCCGGCACCGCGCGCCGGGCGCAGTGGAACTGGCTGGCGAGGCACACCTGCAGCGTCGCGTCCAGCTCGGCCGGCTCGATGTCCTCGATGCGCTTGGTCGGCCCGGCAATCCCCGCATTGTTGACCAGCACGTCGAGCCCCGACAGCTCGGCCAGCGCTGCCGCCATGAAGCGGTCGACCTGCGCCGGGTCGCCGGCGTCGCAGCGCATGTTGGGGTGCGGGCAGTCGGCGAGCGCGGCCTCGTCGATGTCGGAGACGAACACGCGGGCGCCGTTGGCCGCGAAGCCGTCGGCGATGACGCGGCCGATGCCCCCCGCGCCCGCGGTGACGGCGACCCGCAGGCTGGACAGGTCCAGCGGCAACGTCGTCTTGGCGCCCTCGATCATGGTGACCTCCCTTTTTGCCGCATCCTGGCACAGACCGCCCGCGCTGCAACCTTGAGCGCCCGCAGCGCTGGTGACACTCTCCGGTCGGGCAGCAAGGGGCGTCATGGATGCGGGTGAAATGGCTTATGGCGGCGATCCTGAGCCTGGCCGCCGTCCCGGCGCACGCCCAGCACTGGGTCACCGTTTGGACGGGGGCCGATCAAGGGCCGTATCCCATCGGCAACCCCGTGGCGCAGCCGGACCTGGCCGCCGCCTTCGCCCATCCCGACACCGGCTCGCACGAACAGAGCTTCCGCCTGATCCTGAAGCCCGACCTGTGGGCGCGGCAGATGCGGTTCCGCTTCTCCAATGCGTTCGGCACGCGGCCGGTCACGTTCGACACGGCGTTCGCCGGGTTGCAGATGAGCGGGGCGGCCGTGGCCGCGGGCACCAACCGCCCGATCACCTTCGCGTCCAAGCGCACCGTCACCGTGGCCCCGGGCGCGCAGGTCTGGAGCGATCCCGTGGCGCTGCCGTTCGTGCGGCCGGACGCGCCCGAGTTCGCCGGGCGCAAGCTGTCGGTCACCTTCCACGTGCCCGGCGACAGCGGCCCGATGACCTGGCATGCGGAGGCGACGACCACGTCCTACGTCACAGCGCCGGACGCCGGAGCGATCGGCGAGCTGGAGGACGACAGCCCGTATCCCTACAGCACCACGTCCTGGTACTTCGTCGACGCCGTGGACGTGGCGGCGCCGGACGCCCGATTGGTGGTGTGCTTCGGCGACAGCATCACGGACGGCGTCGGCTCGACCCTGAACGGCGACGACCGCTGGACCGATGTGCTGTCCCGTCGCCTGCATGCCGCGGACGGCGCGCGCGTGGCCGTGGTGAACCAGGGCATCGGCGGCAACCGGGTGCTGGGCGGGGAGGCGTCGGGCGGCCCGGCGGCCGTGGCACGGCTGGAGCGCGATGTGTTGAGCCTGAGCGGCGTCACCCACGTGATCTGGCTGGAGGGTATCAACGACCTGGCCGCCGGCGCGTCGCCCGAGGCGGTGCGCGACGGGATGAAATCGGCGGTCAACCAGCTGCGGGCGCGCATCAAGGGGGTGAAGGTGATCGGCGCCACCCTGACCAGCAGCCGCGGCAGCCCATTGCCGGGTTACGGCACCATCGACACCGACCAGCGCCGCCACGCGCTGAACGAGCTGATCCGCAGCCCCGGGCTGTTCGACGCCGTGATCGACTTCGACGCGGCGACCGTCGACACGGAGACCGGCGAGTTGCGGCCCGAGTTCGTGCCGTCCTCCACCGCCGGCGGGCCTGGCGACAAGCTGCACCCCAACCGCCCGGGCTATCTGGCGATGGGCGACGCGGTGGAACTGCGGCTGGTGTCGCCCGGCGCGCCGCCGCCAAGGCCCCGTCCACGCCCGCGGCCGGCTCCGCCCGCAGCGCAGCCGGATGCGCCGCAATGAACCTGCAGGATTATGCCGGCCGGACCGAAACCGCTGCCGACACGGTCTGGCCGCCGCTGGTCAGCGGGATGACGGCGGCCTTGGGCGCGTCCGACCCTGGCTCCGTGTTGCCGCCGCTCTGGCACTGGATGCTGTTCCAGCATTGGGTGCCCCCGTCAGGCGTCGGCGCGGACGGGCACCCGCGCCGCGGCGGTTTCCTGCCGGCGCTGGAGGGGCTGGCGCGGCGCATGTGGGCCGGCGGGCGAGTGGATTTCCTAGCCCCGCTGCACGTCGGCGAGGCGGTCACGCGCACCACGACGATCAAGTCGGTCGCCGAGAAGGCGGGGCGGTCGGGCACGCTGGTGTTCGTCACCCTGCGGCACGCGATCGACGGTGCGCACGGGCCGGCGATCCTGGAGGAGCAGGACTTGGTGTATCGCGACGCGGACGGCGAGGCGGTGAAGCCGGCGTCCGCCGCGGAGGCGGTCGAGGCCATCTCCAGCCAGGACGTCACGCCCGATCCCGTGCTGCTGTTCCGCTACTCCGCGCTGACCGGCAACTCGCACCGTATCCACTACGACGCCGATTACGTGCGGGCGGAAGAGGGCTATCCCGGCTTGGTGGTGCATGGGCCGTTGCAGGCGACCTGGCTGGCGGCGCTGGCGCAGCGTGCCTTGGCCGCGCCGCTGGCCCGCTTCAGCTACCGGGGCCAGCGTCCGGCGTTCGCCGGCAACGCGTTGCGGCTGGAGGCATGGCGCGACGGCGGACGCCTGCTGGCGCGCAGCCGCGACGCGACGGACGCCGTGTGCATGACCGCGGAGGCGGACGCGTGAAGTTCCTGACCGAGCCAGCGCCGGCGCGCTCCACGCTGCTGCCAGTGCTGCCGGTATCAGTGCTGCCGGGCATCCACCGCATCGTCGCCGGCAACCCGAGCCGGATGACCTATCACGGCACCAACACCTACCTGATCGAGGGTGCCGAGGGCGTCACCGTGCTCGACCCGGGGCCGGACGACGCCATGCACGTGGCGGACATCGTGCGGCTATCGCCGGGCCGCATCGTGCGCATCCTGCTCAGCCATACGCATCACGACCATCTCGGCGCCACCGCCGCGTTGCAGGCGCAGACGGGCGCGCCCACGGTCGGCTGGCATCGCAGCGCCGAGTCGAAGTTCACGCCGGACCAGGCGCTGCATGACGGCGATATGGTGGCGGGCATGCAGGCGATCCACACGCCGGGCCACGCCGCCGACCATCTGTGCTTCGCGCGCTCCGACAGGGTGCGGTTCAGC
>CAXSFF010000436.1:0-4188 GCA_964236035.1 uncultured Acetobacteraceae bacterium | reverse complement strand
GGATGTCCCATGACCGACAACAACACCGATTTCGGCTACCGCAGCGTCCCGCGCGAGGCCAAGAAGCCGATGGTGCGCGCCGTGTTCGACAGCGTGGCCAGCCGCTATGACCTGATGAACGACCTGATGTCGCTGGGCGTGCACCGGGCCTGGAAGCGCGACTTCGTGACGGCGCTGCAGCCGTCTGGCAGGCAGACGCTGCTCGACCTGGCGGGCGGCACCGGCGACATCGCCCTCGGCTGGCGGCGCGGCGGTGGGGGCATGGCCATCCTCAGCGACATCAACGCGGCGATGCTGGCCGTGGGCCGGGAGCGGGTGGCGGCGAGCGGCGTCGGCGACGTGGCGTTCCTGGTGACGGACGCGGAGGCGCTGCCGCTGCCGAGCAGCTCGGTCGACGTGGTTTCGATCGCCTTCGGCCTGCGCAACGTGACCGACAAGGCGGCGGCGCTGGCGGAGGCGCGCCGGGTGCTGCGGCCGGGCGGGCGGTTCGCCTGCCTGGAGTTCTCCCGCGTGCAGGTGGCGGCACTGGCCCCCGTTTACGACGCGTGGTCGTTCAACGTGCTGCCGCGGCTCGGGCGCCTGGTGGCGGGCGACGCCGAGAGCTACCAGTACCTGGTGGAGAGCATCCGCATGTTCCCCGACCAGGCGGCGCTGGAGACGATGATGCGCGCGGCCGGGTTGTCGCAGGTGCGGCACCGCAACCTCACCGGCGGCATCGCGGCGATCCATACGGGGCGTCGTCTGTGAAGATCCTGCTGATCGTGTCGGGCGGCATCGCGGCCTACAAGTCGCTTGAGTTGGTGCGGCTGCTGCGCAAGGCCGGCCACGGCGTCACCTGCGTATTGACCACGGGCGGGACGCAGTTCGTCACCCCGCTCAGCTTGCAGGCGTTGAGCGAGACGCGCGTCTACACCGACCTGTGGTCGCTGACCGACGAGAGCGAGATGGGCCACATCAAGCTGTCGCGCGCCGCCGACCTGGTGGTGGTGGCGCCGGCGTCGGCCGACATCCTGGGCTCGATGGCGGCGGGGCTGGCGCACGACCTGGCCACCACGCTGCTGCTGGCGACCGACAAGCCCGTGCTGGTCGCGCCGGCGATGAACGTGCGCATGTGGCTGCACCCGGCGACCCTCGCCAACGTCGCCACCCTGCGCGATTACGGCGTCGCCTTCGTCGGCCCCGACGAGGGCGTCATGGCCTGCAACGAGTTCGGCCCCGGCCGCCTGGCCGAGCCGCCGGCGATTCTGGCCGCGATCGAGGCGTTCGCGTCCGCTTCGGAGTGGGACTCGAAACCCTTGGCCGGGTTCCATGCGCTGGTCACCAGCGGCCCCACGCACGAGCCGATCGACCCCGTGCGCTACATCGCCAACCGCAGCTCCGGCCGCCAGGGCCACGCGATCGCAGCGGCGTTGGCAGGGCTGGGCGCGCGGGTGACGCTGGTCAGCGGCCCCGTGTCGTTGCCCGACCCGGCGGATGTGCTGGTGCAGCGCGTCGAGACGGCAGCGGAGATGCTGGCGGCCTGCGCGGCGGCGTTGCCGGCGGACGTGGCGGTGTGCGCGGCGGCAGTGGCGGACTGGCACGTCGCCGGCGCCGGGGTCCGCAAGCTGAAGAAGCGCCCTGGCGAGCCGCCCCCTGCCCTTGCGTTGGTGCCGAACCCGGACATCCTGGCGGCGCTGTCGGTGCCAGGGCCGCACCGCCCGCAACTCGTGGTGGGCTTCGCGGCCGAGACCGAGGATGTCGCCGTCAACGCCATAGCCAAGCGGGAGCGCAAGGGCTGCGACTGGATCATCGCCAACGACGTAGGCCCAGACACGGGGATCATGGGCGGCGACGCCAACCAGGTGCACCTGGTCACGGCGCAAGGAGTCGAGGACTGGCCGCTGCTGCCCAAGGCGGAGGTGGCCGCCCGGCTCGCCGCCCGCATCGCCGACGCGCTGGTGGAGTCGCTGGAGTGACGCCTGTCGAGTTGGTGGTGCTCGACCCGCGGCTGCACGAATGGGGGCTGCCGTCGTACCAGAGCGCGATGGCGGCGGCGATCGACCTGCACGCCTGCCTGGATGCGCCGCTGGAGATCCATCCGGACACGGCGCCCGTGCTGATCGCGGCCGGGTTCGCCGTGCACCTGGCCGATCCCGGGCTGGCGGCGCTGGTGCTGCCGCGGTCGGGGATGGGGCACCGGCGGGGCCTGGTGCTGGGCAACCTGGTGGGGCTGATCGACCCGGACTACACGGGCCCCGTGCTGGTCAGCGCCTGGAACCGCAACCCGCCTGGCACGCCGCCGGTGCTGCTGACGCCGGGCGAGCGGTTCGCGCAACTGCTGTTCGTGCCGATCGTGCGGCCGGAGCTGCGGGTGGTGGACGCGTTCAGCCTGGCGAGCGAACGCGGCGCCGAGGGGTTCGGCTCGACGGGTTGAGGGGCTTGCCGACCAATCCGTTGCGGACGATGGTGCCGATATGTTAGTTTTTCTGACATTCGACAAAGGTCCGCCGTGGACGATCCACCTGGCTATTCCGACCCCATCGTCATCCCGATTACAATCACCATTCCCGATCCAAGGCCGCGCGTCCCGACCGACCGCTGGGGGCAGCTTGGGCGCTCCATCCACCCAGCTTCAGCGACCCCGGATGGTTTCGTCGGCAAGCAGCGGCGCAGCAGCGAGCGATCGAAGCTTCCTACACATTGACCAGCCCTACGCCGACACCTTCGCCGGCAGGGTCGGCCGTGTCCTTGGGGGAGTCTATTCCGATGCCCTCGATCATGCCGCTTCCTGTGCCCGGCTACACGAGCGAGAGCGCGGCGGCGATAACGGAGGCAGTGCGCCGCGCCCAACGGCGCGCTGGCTACGCGCGGGGTGAAATCGAGCAGGGCGACTATGGCAGCGCGGCAAGACACCTGCTGTTGGGCGCGCCGTTCCCGGACATGATCGATGACCCGCTGGTAACGAACATGCATAATGAGCCGCCCGCGTCCGGGGCGAGTGACCCGCCGGTGCGGGAGCCTGAGCTGGATGCCAAGACGGAAGCTGCCCGGACGAAAATCAAGGAAGTTCTTGCTGACGGCTTGAACGAAGAGCATCGGCAAGCCGCGGCCCAGGATCGCCTCGGCAATCCCGTGACCCGGCCAGACGGCAAGGTCTACGATCATGAAAAGGATGTGGCTGAAAATAGATCGGGACTAAGCCGTAAGCTTCGAGCTCTCCGAAAGAAAATTACCCATGAGAATCGATATGGCCAACCCAAACCCAATGCTAGCATAAAGGACGGTCTTGATACGCTTGCTGAAGGCGAAGAGGTACTACGAAAGCTTGATGAAGAACTTCCTGGTCTTAGGACAAATCGGAAACCTAATGATGATGAATGAACAGGCAATCAACAGCGAGCTTCGGCGAATGAGCGCTCAGCTTGTTAAAGCCATTCCTTTCACACGCGAGCAAATGGACTTTTTGCGTGCCCAGACAGAAGCCGATCTCACACCGAATACGATCGGGAACCTTCTTACCTGTTTCCGGCAAATAGGCGATCCAGCAAACGTGCTCTTGATTGAGCATTACCTCGGACGAAAGGACCCATCGGTTGCAGGTGAGGCACTCTGGGTACTGTGCTGGCTGGGCCAGGCAGAGCGCCTGAAGCCCTACATCCTTGAAGCCGTGGAGCCGGGCTTTTCTTGGGACGGTAAAAGAGATGTAGCGAGCGATGCTCTCATGAGCGCCGGTCATCATCTGAGAACACATCGCGACCGCGATCTGGCGCAGCTGATCCTGCGATGGGCCACGCGTGAGGAGGATGATATGTTCTATCTTTCCCCACCTGCTGGACAACATCGTGTTTACTTAGAATTCAACGGCGATGCGGCGCAAACGGCCGCCGGGATTGCCGTCGGCGCAGACCCAGCAGCATTGGTCGATGACCATGCCCTGCGCGAGGCATCCTTGAAGCGCTTCATCGCCGAACGCCAGGATGGCTGACACGCGTGCTTTCAAAAGCGGCAGATCACAAGAAAGTCCAGTAACGTGACGACCGAGCAAGCGATCAGCGGCGAGCTTGGTGGATAAGCGCTCAGCTTGCTGAAGCCGTTCCTTTCACGAAGCTGACACCTGAGTTAAGCCCCAAACACCAGCTGATTTGTTGAAAACGTGGTGCCGACGCTCGGAATCGAACCGAGGACCTACTGATTACGAATCAGTTGCTC
>CAXSFF010000435.1:0-4190 GCA_964236035.1 uncultured Acetobacteraceae bacterium | reverse complement strand
ACCGCGCGGAGCCGCTGTCGGCCCACCCATCCAACACGATCCCCTTTGCGGCCGGAGGTGGCTGTGCGCGCCGCAACGGCCAAGGCAGCCGTGGTCCTGACCGCTACTTGCGAGATCTCGGCTGGCTGCATGGCGGATGGATCGGGATCGTACAGGATGAAAATACGAAAATGCAGTGTCGTGGGGATGTGGCGGCGACAGCCTTGAACGGCACGGTCAGGACTTCCAGGACCGTGGATCGACGACGTGGTGCCACCATTCTCTATCAGGCAGATCTGGCCAACGAGCCGTGCAACATGACCGCACGGACACCCATCGAGTTCGTTGCACTAAACGGCTGTCCAACAGGCCCAAACTTCTTTACAAGAATGGACGTGCTGTCTACGACTTGATGTGCCGCGGATTTGCGGTCTAACAGGGCGCGAATCCTGTTTCCGGGCTGGACTGCCGGGAGCAGATTTCGGGCTTGTCTTTCTGCGCAACGGAGAAAATTGATGGTCGATCCGACTGCCCCTTCGGCGCCCCCCGCGGCAGCACCGTCCACCCCCGCTTCCTCGGATTCAGATCTTGCGAAGGCATTCAGCAAAGTTCTGGACTCGATGGCGGTTGGCATCACGACAAGCAACAAGCCGCAGATCCGCGACTCCAACGACGATTGAGGCGCCGCACAAGATCGTCTGTCCGCGAAACGGGGCAGGCGAGCGGCATCCTGCCGATGTTTCGGGTCCGGGTGAAGGCGAGCTTGCGCGATACCGCCCTACCCATGGTTCCCGCGGATGAGCGGGTCCGCCAAGATCCGGCCATGACATCGTTGCCGGTACGATCGCGTGCAATGCCGCGTCATTGCACTTCTGGCAGTCTTTGCCACACCGCGAGTCCTGCCCGGCCAGTCGTCTCGGGCCGGCGGACAAGATCCCCGAGCCGCGCCACGGCTGTCGGCAGCCGCATCCCGTGCGGCCGGCACCTTTCAGCACCATGGAGAGAGCAGGAATGACCCTGGACAGCGTGAGCCACGCCGACCGCCTCCAGACGGTCAACCCCGCAATCCAGGATGATGGTGCCGGCCAGAATCGGCTGAAGGAGATGACCAGGCTGTTCGAGTCGATGCTGCGCGGCGAACACAGCCCCGGCACCCATTTCCTTCATTCCAAGCCGACCGCCCTGCATCAGCCCGCGTCCGTGGACACCACGCCAATCCAACAGGCTCCGGTTGCGGCGGGAGTGGCACCGGTGTCGGGCACGACGGATTCGGCCGATCCGCAGTCGGGCAAGGTCGTGGAGGTCGGCACGGGCACCGACGCCACCTACCACGTCACGAACAACACCGCGCGCGAACAGTCGTTCACCTATTCCGTAGGCGACACGAAAGCCACCGTGACGCTGCAGCCGGGCGAGACCGGCACTTTCCTTGCAGGGTCTGGTGATGTCGGCGAGCGGATCTCCCCCTCGGACGCCCAGGGCAACACTCATCCGGACGAGAAGATCTTCGAGAACGGCGCCGGCGGAATGGTGGCCGGAGCACAGAATGCCGACATCAGCGCGGTCGACGGGCAGGTGGACTTCACCGGGCAGGCGATCAACATGACGGTCGCGCTGTCCGATGGCCGCACCGCCGGGGATGGCCAGACGATCCGGGCCTACCAGAACCCGACCGACGACTCGGCGGCCATGGGACTGGCCGGCGACACCAGCAAGACGTTCAACATCGTCGTCTCCTGATGCCAACGGCTTTCTGGGATGACGGGCGCAGCAAGCAAGGTTGAGGCTCTGCCTCAAACTCCGCCAAAGGCTCGCCTTTGGAATCCATTTGTCTAAGTAAAGCCGGTCCAGGGGGGGCTTCCCCCCTGGCGGGTCTGGGCAGAGCCCAGCCTTACTTGCTTTGCAGGTCGCATCAGGCGGCAACCGGCTTGCCGCCGGCGACAAGCTCCGGCCGCTGGGCGACGGAGATGGTCGACAGCCGCAGCGTGCCGAGAAGCTGCACCCCGAACTCCGGCGCGACCTCGTCGTAGGTCATTACCGGCACGTCGAGATCGTGCTTGCGCAGCAGCTTGCGCAGGTGCCGGCGCAGGTCGGGCGCCACCAGAACCACTGCAGGGCGGCCACGTCGCAGGCAGGAGGCGAGTTGGGCGCGCGCGCTCTCCACCAGGCGCTTCGCGGCCGCACCCTCCACCAGATCGCCCTGGATCGTCGCGGGCAGCGTCGGCCGCAGGGCCTGCTCGAGCGCGCCTTCCACCACCAGCGCGTTGAGGGTCTTGCCGCCGGCAGACCACGAGTGGCAGATCTGCCGGCGCAGCGCCACGCGGATGTGGCCGGCCAGCATGGCGCTGCCCGGCTCGCGCGACCCCCATTCCATGATCGTATCAAGTATCTGCCGCATGTTGCCGATCGGCACCTGGTCCTCGACCAGCTGGCGCAGCACGTCGGTCAGCACCGGCAGCGGGCAGGCGCGGGTCGCCTCGCGCACCAGCTCCGGGAAGTGCGCCTCGGCGGCGCGCAGCAACATCTGGGTTTCCTGGATGCCGACGAAGCGCCGCGCGTAGGCCAGCAAGGCGCGCTCGGCGTCGTGGCAGATCTGTTCGGCGGGGTCGATCACCAGCAGCCCTGCCCCGCGCACCACCTGCGCATCGGCCGCGGCGACGGTCAGGCTGTCCTGGCCGAACGGGCCGGGCGCGCGCAGCCACGCGACGGCCAGTTCGTCCAGCGCGTCCGGCACGTCCTCGACGAACACGCGGCCCGGATCGATCGCACCGCCCAGCGAGGGCACGTCGTCGACGTCGATGCGATAGTGGGCGGCGTCAACGCGGTGGGAGGCGGCGTCGACGCGGTACGAAGCGGCTGGGCCCGGCGGCGTCGCGGACAGCCGAAGCGGCGGCACGGGAATGCCGAGGCGGCCCGCGAGCGCGCCGTGGGCCGCGTCGAGCCCGCGCGCCACCTCCGGCCGCAGTCCCTGAAGGTCGCTGCCGAGATGGACCAGCAGGCTGACGGACACCGGGCGGCCCGCGCTCCTGTCGACCTCGGCCTGGAAGCGCGTGTCCTCCTCGCGGCGGCGGCGCATCGCCACCAGCCACGCGACGCCGGCCAGGACGGCCGCGAAGGCGAGGAACACCGCCACGGGAAAGCCGGGCACCAGGGCGAGGGCGCCCAGCACCGCGGCGGCGACGAACAGCGTGCGCGGCTCGGCGCCGATCTGGCCGACGATGTCGTGGCCGAGGCTGCCGCCCCGCTCGCTGGTCACGCGCGTGACCACGACGCCCGCGGTCAGCGAGATCAGCAGCGCGGGGATCTGCGCGATCAGCCCGTCGCCGACCGCGAGCAGCGAGTAGGTCTGCACCGCCTCGCCGAACGGCAGGCCGCGCTGCAGGCAGCCGATGGTGATGCCGCCGATCAGGTTGACGACGATGATGATCAGGCTGGCGATGGCGTCGCCCTTGACGAACTTCATCGCGCCGTCCATCGCGCCGTAGAGCTGGCTCTCCTTCTGCAGCCTCTCGCGTCGGCGGCGTGCCTCGGCCTGGTCGATGTCGCCGTTCTTCAGGTCGGTGTCGATGCTCATCTGCCGGCCCGGCAGGGCGTCGAGGCTGAAGCGGGCAGCCACCTCGGCCACGCGCTCGGAGCCCTTGGTGATGACGACGAACTGCACGATCGTGATGATCAGGTAGACCACCAGGCCGACCACCACGTTTCCCGCGATCACGAAGTCGCCGAAGGTGCGGATGATGTCGCCGGCGTCGGCCTGCACCAGCACCATGCGCGAGGTGGTGATCGAGAGCGACAGCCGGAACGCAGTGGTGATCAGGATGATCGACGGCAGCGTCGACAGCTCCACGGACTCGCGGATGTAGACGGCCACCATCATCAGCACGATCGCGATGCCGATGTTGAGCGCGATCAGCAGGTCCGCCAGCACGGTGGGCAGCGGCAGGACCATCATCGCGATGGTCGCGACGAGCAGCGCCACGAGCAGCAGGTCCTGCTGCGCGGTCAGCCGCGCCAGAAGCTGCCGGGTCGGCGATGGCATGGCCGTGGGCCTCCTTGCGTGCACGCCGCCGATGGCCGTGGGTTAGCCTGCCCGATGTCGCCGCAGGCAAGGCAGGAAGCAAGGTTGAGGCTCTGCCTCAAACTCCGCCAAAGGCTCGCCTTTGGAATCCATTACTTAAGTAAAGCCGGTCCAGGGGGGGCTCCCCCCTGGC
>CAXSFF010000434.1:0-4193 GCA_964236035.1 uncultured Acetobacteraceae bacterium | reverse complement strand
CACCGCCGCCGACAGCACCAGCAGCGCCACCAGCACGAAGATCATGGCGAAAGTGATCTGCAGCTTGCTGCGGTTGGCGTCGAGCCGCTGGTACTCGCCGACCAGCCGCTCGGTGCGCAACACGTCGGCGGTGATCTGGGTGTCGACGGGCCGGTCGACCATCAGCATCAGCTCGGGCGTGGTGCCCAGCCGGACCACGGCGCGGACGTGGTTGTCGGCATCGCCGCCGATCACGGCGACCTCGCCGTTGCGCGCCGGCTGGGCCTCCGCATCGGTCGGTAGCTCGACGAAGTTGCCGCTGAGGATGCCGGACGACAGCACCACCTCGTGCGTGAGCGGGTCATAGATCACCGCCTGGATCAGGCCGTGGATCGTGGTCTCCTGGTCCAGCACCTGTTGCAGCTGCGCGTTGCTGAGGAAGCGCCCGGCGCGGGTGAAGTTGATGGCAACGCCGAGCGCGTCCGCCTTGATGTTGTTGCGATGTTCCTCAAGCGATGAGTGCGCCGAGGCCAGGCTGGCGTCGAGCGCCGAGCGGATGCGGTCGTCGAACCAGGACTGGATGCCGAGGTTGAAGAACGCCGTCGCGAACACCGCCACCACGATGGAGGGGGTCACCGCCACCACGCTGAACAGCATCACCAGGCGCACGTGCAGCCGCGAGCCGGCGGACCCGCGCCGCCGCTCCACCCACACCCGCGTCAGCCGGCCGGCCAGCACGGCGGCCAGCACCAGCAGCACGGCGGCGCTGGCCAGGATGGTGACGAAGGTGACGTTCGGCCGCAGCGTGATCGGCGCGCCGCCGGACAGCAGCACGAACGTCGCGATCGCCAGCGCCAGCGCCAGCACGGCGACCACCAGCGTGAACACCTTGCCGAGCAGGACGTCCGCCAGCCGCGCGGTGAACGCCTGCTGCGCCTGGACGGTCTCCACCGGCGATTGCAGCGACGCCGGGTCAGGCGAGACGTTCAAAGCCGGGTCAGCCGATGCCGCGCACGACAGGGATCTCCAGATCGCGGATTTTCTTGCGCAGGGTGTTGCGGTTGAGGCCCAGCATCGCCGCCGCCTTGATCTGGTTGCCGCGAGTGGCCGACAGCGTCATCTGGATCAACGGCCGTTCCACCTCGGCGATGACCCGGTCGTAGATGTCGCGCATCGGCATGCCGTCGTTGGTCGCTGCCAGGAACTGCCGGATGTGGCGCTCCACGGCGGCGGCCAGCGGCTCGGCCTCGTGCCCTCCGCCGGCGTGGGAGCCGCTGCCATGCGGCTCGCTCTCCATGCCGCCCTCGGCCAACTCGGCGCTGACCACCTCCTCGGTGATGGTCTCCTGCGGGTACAGCGCGGCCAGCCGCCGCATCAGGTTCTCCAGCTCGCGCACGTTGCCGGGCCAGCGATGGGTGCGCAGGCGGTCGAGCGCGCCCTGGTCGAGCGACTTGCCCGGCAGCCCCATCTCCTTGGCGCGGTCGAGGAAGTGGCGGGCGAGCACGGGGATGTCCTCGACCCGCTCCCGCAACGGCGGCAGCCGGATCGGCACCACGTTGAGGCGGTAGAACAGATCCTCGCGGAACTGGCCGTTGCGGATCGCCTGGCGCAGGTCGCGGTGGGTGGCGGCGACGATGCGCACGTTGGCGCGGATCGGCGTGCGCCCGCCCACGGTGGTGAACTCGCCCTCCTGCAGCACGCGCAGCAGCCGTGTCTGCGCCTCGTGCGGCATGTCGCCGATCTCGTCGAGGAACAGCGTGCCGCCGGCGGCCTGCTCGAAGCGGCCTTGGTTGCGGTTGGTGGCGCCGGTGAAGGCGCCGCGCTCGTGGCCGAACAGCTCGCTCTCGATCAGCTCGCGCGGGATGGCGGCCATGTTGATGGCGACGAACGGCGCGGCGCGGCGGCGGCCGTAATCGTGCAGCGCGCGCGCCACCAGCTCCTTGCCCGTGCCCGACTCGCCGTTGACCATCACGGTGAGGTCCGCCGTGGTAAGCCTTGCGATCGTTCGATAAATCTCCTGCATCGCGACCGAGCGGCCAATCAGCGGCATGCGCTCGTCGGCATCCTTCGGCTCCGGCGCCACCGTCGGAACCGGCGGCGGGGCCGCCAGGGCGCGGCCAACGACGGCCAGCAGTTCCTTGAGATCGAAAGGCTTCGGCAGGTATTCGAACGCCCCGCGCTGCGCCGCCTTCACCGCCGTCATCAGCGTCGACTGCGCGCTCATCACCACCACCCGCAGCTCCGGGCGCAGCCGGCGGATGCGCGGGATCAGGTCGAGCCCGTTCTCGTCCGGCATCACCACGTCGGTGATCACCAGGTCGCCCTCGCCGTCCTCCACCCAGCGCCACAGCGTGGCGGCGTTCGAGGTGGAGCGGACCTGGTAGCCCGACCGCCCCAGCGCCTGCGTCAGCACGGTGCGGATGGAGCGGTCGTCGTCGGCGATCAATACAGTTGGTGGTGTCATCGCGTCCTCGTCCAAGCAGGCCAGCCTCAAGCGATATCAGCGTCGCCTGAGTCCTCGCTCAAGACAGGCAGATGCAGGCAGAATTCAGTCCGCCCCGTCCGGCTGTCGACCTCGATCAGGCCGCCATGGTCGCCGACGATCTTCGCCACCAGCGCCAAGCCAAGCCCGCTGCCGGACGGCTTGGAGGTCACGAACGGCTCGAACAGGTGCGGGCGGATGTCTTCGGAGATGCCTGGCCCCGTGTCTCGCACGATAACCACTAACGGAAGGTGCATGCGCTGGCTCGAACCCGGCACCGCCAGCCGCACGCCCTGCCGGTATGCCGTGATCAAGGTGATCTCGCCATCGCCATCCGCCGCCGTGATCGCCTCGGCGGCATTCTTGACCAGGTTCAGCAACACCTGCACCAGCTGGTCGCGGTTGGCCGACACCGGCGGCAGCGACGGGTCGTAGATCTCGGTGAAGCGCAGGTGCGAGGCGAACCCCGTCTGCGCCAGCCGCCGCACGTGCTCCAGCACCCGGTGGATGTTGACCGCGCGGCGCTCGATCGGGAGGTCGTCGAACGCCTCCATCCGATCCACCAGCGCGCGGATGCGGTCGGCCTCGTCGCGGATCAGCACGGCCAGCTCGCGGTCCGCCTCGTCGACTGTGCTCTCCAGCAGCTGGGCGGCGCCGCGGATGCCCGACAGCGGGTTCTTCACCTCATGCGCCAGCAGCGCCGCCATGCCGCTGACGCTGCGGGCGGCGCCGCGGAACTCCATCTGCCGATCCAGCGCGCGCGCGGCGGAGCCGTCCTGCAGCGACAGCAGCACGCAGCCGGGTTCCTCGGCCAGCACGGCCGCCTGCACCGTGACCGAGCGCTTGCGCAGGCGCAGGCCCTCCAGGGTGAGGTCGTGGTCGGCGATGGTGATGCCCTTGGCGCGCACCTGGTCGATCAGCAGGAACAGGCGGCTGTCGGGCGGCAGCAGCTCGGACAGCGTCATGTGGGCAAGCTGCTGCTGCGACAGCCCGAGGAACTGCTCGGCGGCGTGGTTGACGAAGCGGAAGCGGTTCTGCTCGTCCAGCAGCACGATGGGAACCGGCACCGCGCCAAGGATCGCCGCGGAGTCGAGCGCCGGGCCATGAGGGGCGGTACGGGTAACCACCCGCGGCAGGGGGCGGGCCACGATCGCCGTCATGCCGCGATCGCCTGACGGACCGTGCCGGCGTCAATCAGCGGGTCGTAGAACGCGTCGACCAGGGCCAGCACGGGCGCCACGTCGTCGCAACGCATCACGGCGGCACGGAACTCGGCCGAGCCATGCAGGCCGCGCGAGTACCAGGCGACGTGCTTGCGCGCCAGCCGCAGCCCGGGCTGCACGCCGAAATGCGCCAGCATCGCGTGGTAGTGCTCGATCAGCGTCGCCTTCTGCGTCGCCAGATCCGGGTCCGCCACGCGCTGCCCGGTGCGCAGGAACGCCGCGACCTGCGCCGGAAACCATGGCCGGCCATAGCAGCCGCGGCCGACCATCACGCCGTCTGCGCCGGAGCGCGACAGGGCGAGCGCGGCGTCCTCCACCGTGTTGATGTCGCCGTTGGCGATCACGGGGATGGCGACGCCCTGCTTCACCGAGGCGATGAAGTCCCAGTCGGCGACGCCCGTGTAGAACTGCTGCCGGGTGCGGCCGTGGATGGTCACCATGGCGATGCCGCACTCCTGCGCCAGCACGGCCAGCCGCGGGGCGTTCAGGCTGGCGTGGTCCCAGCCCAT
>CAXSFF010000433.1:0-4197 GCA_964236035.1 uncultured Acetobacteraceae bacterium | reverse complement strand
GACGACAGCACCTGTGCTCCACGTACGAGGGCGATGTCCTGGCTGGAAGCCCACTGATGAAGATCTTGATGAGTGAGGGCAGCGGCCATCAAGTCCGGGAATTTGTCGGGCGTGCAGGCGAAGACTGGGCAGTCAAGTGCGGCAATGGCACTGGCATGAGCGGCGTTGTAAGTGGGCTGGCCGAGATCCGACAGGGCAAGTAGCACGATGACATTGACGCCCAAAGCCTTGATTGCACCCAAGCGGGCAAGCATCGATGGGGCGTTCCCGCCTTCATAGAGGTCACTGATAAGGATGAGGTGGGTTTTTGCGGGATGCTCGATGCGCTGCTCGCAATACGCAAGGGCGGCGTTAATGTCGGTGCCCCCGCCGAGCTGAACACCGAAGAGAACCTCGACAGGATCGGCAAGCTGATCAGTGAGGTCGACGATCGTGGTGTCAAAGCAAATGAGCTGCGTGGAAAGACCCGGAACCGAAGCCATGACGGCCGCAAAGATGGAGGCGTAGACAAGGGACGACGCCATAGAGCCGGACTGGTCGATGCAGAGGACGACGTGATCCAGGTTAGCCGGCGTGCGGGCGCGGTGGCTGCGACCGATAAGGGTTTCAGGGACGATTGACTGGTGAGCGGCCTGGTAGTGCCGGAGATTAGCAACGATGGTGCGAGGCCAGTCGATGTCGGCGTGGCGCGGTCTTCGGGTGCGCTGGCCGTGGCTCAGGGCACCTCGAAGAGTCTCCTGAGTACGTTGCTCAAGCCTGACAAGCAGGTCACCCACGACCTTGCGCACGACTGCGCGTGCGGTTTCACGAGTCTTCTCGGGAATGGCTGAGCGCAGGGCAATGAGGTCGGCGACGAGGTGAACGTCAGCTTCAAGCGTTGCCAGCAACTCGGGCTCGAGCATAAGCGACTTGAGATTCAGGCGTTCGAAGGCGTCGCGCTGAATGACCTGAACGATAGGCGTGGGAAAGAATTCGCGGATGTCGCCGAGCCATCGAGCTACCCGTGGAGCCGATCCGCCCAGGCCGCCGCGGCCCTTTACGGGGTTGCCGGTACCGTAGAGCGCGGTGAGTGCGGTATTTAGGCGCTGGTCCTGCGGATTAAGGCCGGTGTCCTCCTCGCCGAGCGCGAGATACCAACGCCGCATTCGTTCTGTGAGTTCAGCCATGCGGGGCCTCCAATCCAAGAATTTTCAATAGGAGTGGAAGAGCTGCGGCAAAGGCCGGATGCTCCACGTTGAACGGAGCTGGGGGTTGGGCCAAAGATTGTGTTGGAAGCGTGCGCAGCGGCTGCGTCAGGGTACCGAGCAAGCGGCGGCGGGCAGTGGCATCGAAGCCCTGCAGACTGCGGCGAAGCAGGGGAAGCATTTCGAGAAAGGCAGGCCCGGTCAAGCCGCAGAGCCATTGATCGAGGAGGGTCAAGAGCGATTCGTCGTGCAGCAGGATCTCGGAGCCGCCACGCAGGAAGCCCTCAAGAAAGGCACCGGCATATTGCGGTGTTTTCGGGCTGGTGTGACGCG
This sequence comes from uncultured Acetobacteraceae bacterium, assembly GCA_964236035.1. GTDB lineage: Bacteria > Pseudomonadota > Alphaproteobacteria > Acetobacterales > Acetobacteraceae > CAXSFF01. Next base: position 2,680 of record CAXSFF010000433.1, on the reverse strand, counting down.
AGAAGGCAACAGCCGTGGCGGCAAGGTTCAAGACGTGCAGCTCGTACAGACGACGCAGCGAAAAGCCGGCAAGGATGGGTGTCGTGGTGTCGTCGTCGACAAGGTGCAAGAGTTGCTTGCGCCAGGAGGTAGAGAGGGCTTCGTCGGTGAAAAGGGTTAGGGCTTCGTCAAAGGCTTCCATCGCCTTGAGTTGAGCAGAGGCTGCTTCGGTATCGAGGTTTTGCGCCTGGAGACGGATGCCTGCATTGATTTCCACTGCAAGCGCCTGGATGAGGTTGCGGAGCGCGACTTCAGGGAGCTGCCGGGCGGAGCCGTAGCGGAGAACGCGAACTAGCGGAGGAACAGCGAGCATGAGAATGGTGAGATCGGCGGAATCAACAGCGGCAGCCTGCATGAGAGCGATGCAGGCGGTGGCCGCTTGGGGAAGATCCGCTGTGAGAGCGGACTGGATCAGGTAGGCGAGCTCTGTAACGGAGTGTGAAGCGGCAGCGCGGGTGAGGGTGGACTGCACGGCGGCGGACTCGATCGTGACGCCGTGGATGAGAGCCTCGGCAAGCGCGACGGAGAGTTCGGGGACCCAGCGTAGCTGCCAGATCTCGCGGAAGGTTCCACGACCGGCCTGGGCATCAAGCAGTTTGCCCCAGTGCACGTTTAGCAGTGCAAGGCGGTGCAGCAGTGTCGACTTGAGCAGGCCAGCCTCGGAGCGGAGGTCGAGACGGATCTCCTGCTCGAGATCTTCGGACTTCAGCCGCGTGCGTCGCTGCCATTGTGCAAGGTCGCGGGCGAGCGGATTTTGTGGAACGCGCTCGCCGATTTGACCGACACGCTGGCCCACGTAGAGCTTGGCTTCGATGATCGCTAGCGGCACGGAATTGCCGTGGCAAAGCGTGGCAAGTGCTGACTCGCGCATTTCCGGCAGACCGGGCATCGACATGCCGCGGAGTGCCGCTAAAGCAAGGCTCAGCCGGGTGGCTTCAATGGCGGACGCAGTTGGAGCGGGATAGCCTTCAGCTCGTAAAGCTTGCACAGTAAGCGCTTGCCACCGGGCGGCGAACGACTCTGCCGTAGTCGTTCCGAAGCTAGTATGCGAGCCCGCGTAGAGCGACCATAGATGCCGGTACCAGCCGGGCGAAACCACGCCGGCGCCGTAGCCGGAGCGCGCACTCAGGCGGCTATCGGTCCATGGAACCCAAGTGGCTTCGATCTTCAGGCGTTGCATGTCCCTGATGAAGTCGCGGATCAAGGCGCGATCGTCTGTGGGAGACGCAGGCGCACGCAGGGCAGGAACGTGCCAGGCGCCGCAGATGACGGCTAAAGAGCCTTTGTACTCCTTGAGCGCAGCGCGCAGATGCGTGCGCATGAAGGCTTCACGATAGAGGTTGTCGTCCCCGATAGCGAGCACTTCCTCAGCGCGCGCGGCGGCCATCGCTGCTTCTATGGCGCTGAAGACGGCGAGCGGCTGCTGTGCATGCGTCTGTTCGATGAGGTTGTTCCAGAAAGACTCGCCGTCCTCATAGCCTGCGGCCTCAGCGAGCAGGTCCAGGGCGTCTGGCTGAGCCGTAGCTTCTAATGGCTTACAGGCAAGAGAGACTGCTGCGGGCCAGTCAATAAAACGCACAGGACGCCCATGCTCGAGCGCCCAGCACATGGCCTGCCACTCGGGAGAAAACTCTGCAAACGGCGAAAAGATTGCTCTCTCAGGAGTGTCTGCAACGTAGAGCAGCATGGCCAGCGGTGGCTGCATGTCAGGGTCTGCGACGTACTGGATCAGGGATTCACCTTCGGGTGCGCTCTCAATGAGCACGCACGCGGGACGGACCGCGTCGAGCGCCTGGCGCAGGAGCGCGGCTGAACCGGGGCCGTGATGACGAATGCCGAACAGATGCAGGCGAGGATCCATTGGAGCTACAGCACCTCGCGTATGGCTCCATAAAGATCGCCCCAACCCTCGCGCGTGCGGACAACAGACTCCAGGTACTCCTCCAGTGTGACGGTATCCTGCACGGGATCTTTTATGACGGCACCGACGATGTTGGGTGCGACACTTTCAGCGTTTAACACGCCCTCTCCGAAGTATGCCGCAGAGGCCCACGAGCTGACCCCGACCGATATGGCTTCAGCGGTAGAAAGCGAGCCGGAAGAAGTCTTCAGCCGGGTTTTGCCGTTCAGCGTCTTACCTTCGCGTAGCTCGCGGAAGAGCGTGACGATGCGCACGAGTTCTTCATCGGCAGGCTTGATCGCAGGCAGGCTGAGGCTGATGCCGATCTCCTGCACTCGTTTGAGCACGATGCCTGTCTCCTCTTCAAGCGTCGCCGGTGAGGGCAGCACGACGACATTGAAGCGGCGCTTGAGCGCGGAGGAGAGATCGTTGACGCCCTTGTCGCGATTGTTGGCCGTGGCGATGACATTGAAGCCCCGGCGTGCATTGATTGCCGTGTCAAGTTCAGGCACAGGCAGCATTTTTTCGCTCAGCACGGTGATCAATGTGTCCTGCACGTCGGAGCCCATGCGCGTCAGCTCCTCCAGTCGGACGATGGAACCATCTTCCATGGCTCGCGTGAGCGGAGTTTTCACCAGCGCTTCGTAGCTTGGTCCCTTGGTGAGCAGTAGTGCGTAGTTCCAGCTGTAGCGGATCTGATTTTCATCTGTGCCTGCAGTGCACTGGATCATACGCTGCGAC
>CAXSFF010000432.1:0-4208 GCA_964236035.1 uncultured Acetobacteraceae bacterium | reverse complement strand
GGCGGCCTGCCGGATCAAGGTCCTGGACCTGACTCCCGAGGCGTTTGCGCCATTCGGCCAGGTCATCCGGCCACGCAAGAGCCTCGGCCAGTTCGTCGTCCCGGACCACAACTCCGGCACCAGTCCCGACGAGGCGCAGTTGACGCTCGATGAGGGCATCCCGCGGCTGTGGATCATGCATCTGGCCGGGGTCGGGCCGCACTTCGCCGACATGGCGCGGCACAACCACGTGACGCAGTGCCTCGGCTCGCTCGACGGCACGCAATGGCTCTTCGCGGTCGCTGTGCCGAGCCCGCCGGAGGTGCGGCCGACGCCGGCCAACATCGTCGGCTTTCGCATTCCCAGCGGCCTGATCGTCAAGCTGCACATCGGCACCTGGCACGCCGGCCCGCATTTCCTGGTCTCCGAGGCGTTGTTCCTGAACCTCGAGAACATGAACACCCGCCGCGAGGACTTCGAGGCCGTTCATCTAGGCCAGGTCTGCCACTATGACCTCGACGCGCAATGATGCCGGTTCCTCAAGGACATTCGATGCCATGATCACTCGCCGCACCGCCCTGCTCGGCTTGACCGCCACCGCCCCCGCGATCCTGCGGCATCCGGCGCGGGCGTCGACGCCGGACAAGGTGCGGGTCGGGGTGTTCCCCGTGTCGTCCGCGCTGCCGTTCTTCGTCGCCAAGGCGCGGGGCTACTTCACGGACGCCGGCATCGACGCCATCCCGACGCAGATGGCGTCGAGCACCATGATTCTGGGCGCGTTCCTGACCGGCGACCTCGACACCGCCGCGACCATGGTCACCATCGAGGCGCTGAACATCAACCTGAAGTCGCCGGGCGCCATCGTGTTCATCTCGCTCAACGGGCGGAACGCCGAGCACCCGCAGGAGGCGATGGTCATCCGCAACGGCCTCGACATCAGCTCGGTCGCCGACATGAAGGGCAAGGCCACCCGGATCATGTCTGCGTCTGGGCCGGCCAACACCTCAATGGCGCGCGCAGTGCTGAAGGCGAATGGCTTGCAGGAGGGCCGCGACTACATGCTGACCGACCTCGCCCTCGGCCTGCACGTCGGCGCGATGACCGCGGGGACGTTCGACGCCGGGTATACGCTGGAGCCGGCGGCCACCATGCTGCAGACCGCCGGCGGCGCCCGCCTGCTGCAGAAGGGGTTGATCGCCACCTACGTGCTGGGCAATCCCGAGGCGCTGGCCTTCGCGGCCGGCGGCGCCATGCGGGGCGACTTCGTGCGCAGCCAGCCCGATGTCGCCAAGCGTTATGCGATGGCCTGGCAGCGGGCCTTGGCGGACGTCATCGCCGACCCGGCGGCGCGCGACGCCCTGAAGGTCAACACGGCGACACCGCCCGACCTCGTCCGGCAAGTCGGCATCCCATTGGCCAAGATGAGCGATCAATTGACCGCCGATGACCGCGCCTACTTCCAGAAGTTCATCGACTTCGCCACCGAGCAGAAGGTGGTGACCGGGCATGTCGACACCGCTGCCGCCTTGATGACGTTTTGAGCCAGCGGCGTTGAAGACTGACCTGTCAGCCGTCATTGCGAAGAGCGCTGCGATGAGGCAACCCAGGTCCTCGTCGCGCGGCCCTGGGTTGCCACACCGCCAAGCGGCGGTTTGCAATGACGGGGTATCTAGCTGACGGGTCGCTGTCCGATATGTTTGAATGCGACTACTTGCCGCCCCAGTGGATGTAGCGGCGCTCGACCACCAGGAACAGCCAGTTCATCGCGTAGCCCAGCGCGCCGGCGCAGAAGATCGCCGCGTACAGCGTCGGCATGTCGAACGTCATCTGCGACTGCACCAGCAAGTAGCCCAGGCCGTCGCTGGAGCCGATGAACATCTCGGCGACGATGATGATGACCAGGGCGACAGAAATCCCGTTGCGCAGGCCGACGAAGGTCTGCGGCAGCGACTCCCAGAAATAGATGTCGCCCAGCGTGCGCAGCCGCGACGCGCCCATCAGCCGCGCCGCCATCACCCGGGTGCGGCGCGAGTTCATCACGCCGTACGCCACGTTGAACAGGATCACCAGCCCGGCGCCGAACACGGCGATGGCGATCTTGGTGCGGTCGCCAACCCCGAACAGCACCAGGAACAGCGGGAACATCGCCGAGACGGGCGTGGACCGGAAGAAGTCGATCACGAACTCCATGGACCGGTAGACCTTCGCATCCGCCCCGAGCGCGATGCCGAGCGGGATGGCGATGGCCGCGGCGATCACGAACGCCACCACCGTCCGCCATAGGGTCACCAGGATGTCTTGGCCGAGATCGCCCTCGCTCAGCCCCACCGCCAATGCCCGCGCCGCCGCTAGGGGCGACGGCAGCAGCACGGGGTTCACCAGGCCGGACGCCGCCAGCCCCGACCAAAGCAGCAGCACGACGCAGACACCGATCAACGGGTTGAGCCACGCCCTCATGGCGTGCCGCCGGGCGCTCGCACCGCGGCCTGGAACACGTCGAGGCAGTAGCGGCGGATCGCGACGAAACCGGCCTCGCTCAGCGTCGCCGGCGTGCGCGGCCAGGGCAGCGGCACCGCGATGTCGGCCGCCACCGTGGTCGGCCGCCGGGTCAGCATCAGCAGGCGGTCGGCCAGCACGATGCTTTCTTCAAGATCGTGGCTGACCAGCATGGTGGTCACCCCGCGGTCCTTCAGCACGAGTTGCAACAGCTCTCGCAGGTCGAGCGTCGTTTCGTAATCGAGTGCGGAGAACGGCTCGTCGAGGAACAGCACCTCGGGTTCCACCGCCAGCGCCCGCATGATCGAGACGAGTTGCTGCTGCCCGCCGGACAGCTCGTATGGGTAACGCGCCAGGTCAAAGCGAATGCGGAACTGAGCGCACAGCTGCTCGACTCGGCGTTCAATCTCACGCTTCGGCAGCCGCATCCGGCGCAGCGGGTAGCGCAGGTTCTCTGCCGCTGTCTTCCAGGGGAACAGCGCCTCGCGGTAGTTCTGGAACACGTAGCCGATGCGGATCTGCGCCACCGTGCGGCCCGCGAACAGCATGTCGCCGCCATCTGCGGGCACTAGGCCGGCGATTAGGTTGATTAGCGTGGACTTGCCGCAGCCATTCGGGCCGAATACCGACAGCACGTCACCGCGACGCAAATCCAGGTCAAACCCGGCATAGACCGGCTGGCCGGCAAATGCCTTGCGCAGGCCCCGTACCGTAAGTGCGGCATCTCGGGGCGTGATGAGGCTTGATGACAGCCCGCTGGGAAACAGCGTGCGCATCGGCAGCGCGGGCCTGACTTCTGCTGCCATGTCAGTGATATTGGGGACCAGCCTCTCAACCGTCATTGCGAGACGCGCTCGCGATGCGGCAATCCAAGGCAACGCGACGCCGGTCCGCCGTGTGGTTCCTGAGTTGCCAGGCCGCCAAGCGGTGGCCCGCGATGATGGTTGCTGCCGTCGGCATCACTGGCTGCGGCATTGCAAGCCTTAATCCGGCCGCAGCGAAGGGTAGGTAGCAGGATCGTGGAAGCTGCTGCCGGCGACGTAGCGGCGGGCGGGAGACATGTCGGGAGGGGCGCCCGCCTCAACGGTCCCATCAAAGGTGAGCTCAAGCTGGGTTCCGGACGGATCATAGACGAAAAGCTGCCACAGGCTGGTGCCCGGCACGTGGAACTCCCGCCAGTCCAGGGCAGCGGTGCGAAAGCGAGCCCGATACGCGTGGAAGCCTCGGCAAGCTAAGGATACGTGGTCGATCGCCGCTGTGCCAACCGGCGCACGGCCTTCCGCTTCCAGCGCCGGGCCGCCTGCGTAGACGTGCAGGATCGCTGGGCCGCCCGGCAACGCCACTCCCAGCCAGGCGCAGGGATAGCCGAAATCCGGCCGTACACAATTTTGCAGGCCGAGGATCTGAGTATAAAAGGCCACGGTCGCCGCGAGATCGTTGGTTTTGACGGCCACATGAAACAAACCGGCGACCAAGGCGCCGTCTGGACCAGGCTCGTGCATGGGTGGTTCCGGATTGATATTGGCTAGCCCAGTGTTTGGCGCTACCAACCCTGCAAGCAACGTGCCAGCGTATGGCTATGCGAGAGAGGGTGCCCGGCTAGGTCAGTGACAGCAAATTAAGTCACGAAGCTAATCTCAATTGCTACTTTGATGCCTTTGCAGGCGATTGTCATAGATGGTTGCGGGGACAGGATTTGAACCTGTGACCTTCAGGTTATGAGCCTGACGAGC
>CAXSFF010000431.1:0-4212 GCA_964236035.1 uncultured Acetobacteraceae bacterium | reverse complement strand
TCGACGACAACCCTGTGGAGCGCGGCCTGGTGCGCAGGATGCTGCCGGAGGTCGCAGTGCCGGAGCTGCCGAACGACCCGGCCTGGTTCACGCGTACCCTGGCGGCAGCGGGCTACTTCGAGGCGGTGGCGTTCTCGGATGAGGACCGCGCGCGGGCGGAGATGTATCAGTCCAACGCCCGCCGGGTGGCGCTGCAGCGCCAGACTGGCGACGTGGAGGGCTACCTGGCCTCACTTAGCATGGAGATCGGCTTCGCGCCGTTCGACCGCACCGGGCGTGCCCGCATCAGCCAGCTCGTCAACAAATCCAACCAGTTTAACCTGACCACGCGCCGCTACAGCGAGGCCGAGATCGCCGCGGCCGAGGACGACCCTGCGGTGTTTACTCTGCAGGTCCGGCTGACGGACGCCTTCGGAGACAACGGCATGATCAGCGTGGTCATCTGCCGCCCCCAGGCCGGCACGGTGGGCGCGCCATGCTCCTGGATTATCGACACTTGGCTAATGAGCTGCCGCGTGCTCGGACGCCGGGTGGAGCATATGGTACTGCGCCAGATCCTGCTCCATGCCCGCGAAGCCGGCGTCGGGTCTCTAATTGGGGTGTATCGGCCGACTGGGAAGAACGCCCTGGTGCGCGACCACTATCGCACGCTCGGCTTTATCGGCGCTGGAGAGGAGCTGGATGGCGCCACGCTGTGGGTGATGCCGACCTCTACCGAGATCGAGCCGGCGCCAATGACCGTGCGGGTCCACGGCTTCGCACCTACTTCGGTCTGAGCGGGACGTGCCGAACAGCATGGGGGGCGGGTTGCCGCGGCGCGATCTCTGGCTGCTGCCGCTGGTCGTTCTGTGCACCGTGCTGGTTCTGCTGGTCGCGGCGGAGACGTTGGCGCGGGCGGCATGGCCGGAACAGGAGCGGGATGCGTGCGAGGTCCTGGGCAGCGGCGGTATGCGCTTCCAGCCTGACTGCCGGTCGCGGGTCAAGGTGGCAGAAGGCCCTTGGGTCGAATACCGGACCAACCGCTGCGGCTACCGCAGCGAAGCGGATTGCGGCGCGAAGCCGTCCGGCGCCCTTCGTGTGGTGGTGCTTGGTTCCTCGATTAGCCGCGGTCACTGGGTGGCGTATCGGCAGAGCTTTGCCGGGCGGCTAGAGGACGATCTCGCGCAAGCGTGCGGGCGCAGAGTGGACGTGCAGAACCTTGCCGTGTCCCAGGCCGGTGGCAAGGACGGGCCGATGTGGCACACGATGGCGGACCGGGTCGGTGAGGCGCTCGCGCTGCAGCCCGACGCGATCGTCACTGTGCTGGGGCCTTACGACCTCGAGCAGTACACCGCGATGCCGGGCGCCCCCGCTCTGGCAGCCTTCGCGCCGACGCCATCCTGGCGAGGCTCGGCGGTGGCGTGGCTGCACGCCAATGTGGTCGAAGCGAGCCGCGCGGTCCACATCGCGCAGCATTTTTTCTACCTCGACCTCGACCGTTATATTCCACTGTTCCTGCGGCATGGGGACTCGGCGGATTTCCTGCGTCCCCCGTTCACGCCCGCCTGGCAGCTTCGGCTGCGGATCGCGGACGAGACGATCGGCCAAGTCGCCGGTCAGGCGCTGGTGGCGCACGTGCCGTTTATCGTGGCGTTCATGCCGTCACGTGCCGAGGCGGCGCTGGCAGCGGGGAAGGATAGGCCGCCCAGGCTGGATCCGTTCGCCCTCGGCTGGGCGCTGGCGCGGATCGCTCGCGTGCATGACGCGCAGTTTGTGGACGTGACGCAGGCGGCGCGCGATGTGCCGGGGGTCGCGAACGCCGACTACTACCCAGTGGACGGCCACCCGAACGGCCAGGGCCACGCGATGATCGCCGACGCCCTGGAGATGGCGCTGGTCGGCGGGACGCCGGCCTTCGAGGGCTGCCACCTGCCGCAGCCTCCGTCCAGCCACACCGTTGCCAATCGCTAACGGCGGCGTTTGGGAGTGACCGGCCGGCGCGCCGGTGGAACTGCGGCAAAAGCAGCAAGCAAAGCTAGGCTCTGCTCAAACCCGCCAAGAGGGAAGCCTTCTCGGACCGGCTTCTTTTAAAGAATGGATTTCAAGGGCCTGCCTTTGGCGGAGTTTGAGGCAGAGCCTTAACCTTGCTTCCAGTAGCCAGCGTCAGAACGTCTTGTAGACAATGTCCGGTGCAGGGGAGTCCAGCACGATCACCAGCACGGTGATGACGACTAGTAGGGCTGTGTCACACGCGACCCGTACGTAGCGAGAGCGCACGAGAGTTACATCGTTCCAGATTACTCGCAGCGCCGCTGTCCGCAGCCCCTTCATGGCGGCCAGAATCGCGGTCGCTGCGATGAGGATCGCGACCCAGGACAGCCCCAACGCGAGCGGGCCGGCGTCGCGGACGAAACCCATCATCTGGTGCCAGTTCGACCAGAACCAGAATAGAGTAAAGGAAAACCAGGTGAAGGTCAGGCCGCGGCAGCAGGCGCGGTAGAGCGGGCGCTCCGCGAGCGCGCGGTAGCCCTTGCGGCCGAGCCGCTGCTGTAGGACGACTTGGTAGAGCTGGTTCGCGGCGACTCCGCCACCCTGGAGGAAGCCGAAGAACAGGAACTCTGAGGTCTGGCCGTGCCACAGCCCGACCAGGAAGAAGGTGACGAAGAACGCGCCCACGGCGATGTAGGGGGCCAGCGCGGGCGTGGCGATGCGAGCCACGCCGGCCAGCATCAGCGGGTTGAACACGTAGGTTTTGAGCCAGCCGGACAGCGTCATGTGCCAACGGCTCCAGAACGCAAGGAAGTTCTCCGACGAGAACGGCTGGTCGAAGTTCTCCGGCAGCACGATGCGAAAGAAGCGGGCCACGCCGATTACCACGTCCACGTAGCCCGAGAAGTTGAAGTACAGATAGACCGGATAGATTGCAGCGACGAGCGTGCCGAGCCAGACTCGGCCCGGCAGCGTCGCGGCCATCGTGCCGGCCACTCCCCCGGTGTGGGCGCTGCCCAGCCCGTCGATCGCTTGGTGCTGGACTAGAGAGAGCAGCATGGAGACAACGGCGACCTTGAAGTAGCCGACCACGATCCGCTCAAGGGCCTCGCCGGCGACCGCAAGGTCAAGCGGCAGGCGCTCGGTTTCCATGCGGTGGTAGTCCTGGTAGCGCTGGATTGGGCCGGAGGTCAGGCTAGTGAAGTTGAGCGTGTAGTTAAGATAGGACAGCGCACCGACCGGTTGCTCGATCGCGCCCTGGTGGCTGTCAATGATCAGGTGCAGCACCCGGAAGAACACGTACGATAAGCCGACCAGCACATAAGGAAACGGCAGGAAGCTTGCGCTGGGGATGAAACTGTAACGTTTAAGCCAGAAGAACACGACCAGCGCCGCGCCGAGCAGGGCCACAAACAGTTGCGGCACGCTGCCCTGACGGGTGACGCTCTGCGCCGCGAAGCCGAGGGCGAGGAAGCCCGCGAACGGCAAGAAGGCAAAGGCGTCGTGCGAGAAGCTGGCAAGGAAGGTAAGGTTGACCACAAGCAGCACGGCACGCCGCCACCAGCTCGCCGAGCCCAGGTTAAATACCAGTGCCGCCACCGCCGCAAAGCCCAGGAACGGGAGGGACGGAACGATCACGTCCTGGGTTCCACGCAGAACCCGAGCTGATTACACCACAAATCTGGGCTATGCGTCGCTATCGACTTGGCTGAGCGACGTCTCGTATCAACGGCCTCTAAGAGTGGGCGATGAAGCAAGCAAGATTGAGGCTCCGCCTTAAATTCTGCCAAAAGCTCATCCTTGAAATCTAATATTGAAAGAAGGCCGGTCCGGGGCGGATCGCCCTGGCAGGTCTGGGCAGAGCCTAATCTTACTGCCTGACGGGTCAATGTCAGAAGCCGTTGGTGTCATATGAAAAGGCCAGAACTCTACCTCATTGCTTGGAAATGGTGCCCCTCTAGGGGCAGTCCCTCAGACCCACATTAGGTAGAAGCTCGCGGCACACCAAGCGGCAGTGTCGCTCAGGACCAATAATGGATTTCAAAGGAGAGCCTTTGGTGGGTTGAGGGCAGAACCCTCGCCTTTCTCGCCGAGCGTCAAGCTGGGACACTGCTCCTGGTTGCGCTTGCCACGCCAAGGCGGTGCGCCGCCCGGGATCGCGTCTCGGCGTAGAGCGTGACGGTCTGTCACGCGATCGCGTCCCAGTCGGGCATCGCCCCGGCCAGCGTGCGGGCCTGCACCGCG
>CAXSFF010000430.1:0-4216 GCA_964236035.1 uncultured Acetobacteraceae bacterium | reverse complement strand
AGGCCGTGGCGCTGGCCGGCTACGAGATCCGGCAGTTCTCGAAGGGGGTTTACCCAGCCCGCTCCTCGCCCGTGGGCCAGCTTTCCGTGCTGTATGCGCCAACCGGGCTGACCACGATCACCGCGAGGGGCAGCGTTTCGATCGAAGACTCCCTGGGGGAGTCCAGCACAGGGGTCACGCTCAGCCGGGCCTTGCTCACGGTTGATCACGAATATCAGCGCAACTTGCTGTTGCAGGGCCGTGCCAGCGCCAGCAATGCCGAATACGGCCAAGGCATCGGCCACCAGAACCTTTTTGGCTTGGGTGCCAACGCATCCTACCTATTCAACCGGAACCTGCGGCTGACCCTCTCCTATGACTTCAGCGTCGATACTGGAACCACCGGCAACTTCTCGTCACTTCCATTTGCAGTCAAGACCACCAACAATTTTGGCAACTATGATCTTCATGTTGCAACGGTGACATTACGTTTCGCACTTTGATGTTTCGCCCCCTCGCACTGACGCTCCTGCTCATGCTTGATGCCGGGCCAACATGGGCAGGGGGGCCGAGGGTGGCGAAGCCCGTCGTGGCGGAGGTGGCGCCGCCGAAGGCGTGCCTCGACGCGATCGCGTCGGCGGAAGCGGCGCATGGCGTTCCAACCGGCTTCCTGCTGGCCATCGCCCGGGTGGAGAGCGGCCGCCTGGACGCCCGCTCCGGCCAGATGCAGCCCTGGCCGTGGACCATCGACGTCGGCGGCAAGGGCGCGTTCTTCAACACCCGCGCCGAGGCGGTCGACGCGGTGAAGGCCAGGCAGTCCGAAGGCGTGCAGTCCATCGACATCGGCTGCCTGCAAGTCAACCTGCAACAACACCCGACGGCGTTCGCCTCCGTCGAGGAAGCTTTCGACCCCGTGAGCAACGCCGCCTATGCCGCGCGTTTCCTCGTCGACCTGCACAGGGAGACCGGCGACTGGACGATCGCCTCCGGGCTTTATCATTCGCGCACCGAGGCGTTGGCCGCCCCGTACCGGGCTGCGGTCGCCAGCCGGTACTCCGGGACGAGCGTCGCCGTCATCGCCGCCTCGGCCCTGGCCCCTGCCCCGGCGCGTCCGGTCGACGTGCTGGCGACGGCCTGGGCTGCGACGCTGAACCAGCCGGATGCCTCGCTTCGCCTGTGGCCGAAGGTTCCTGGCAAGTCGGTCCGCATCGGCGACCAGGCCGCAGTGCCGCAGGCCGCACCGCATTGGCGGCTTTCCTCACGCTAGTAAGGTTGTTTTAACCCCTGATCTGGTATAACCGTCAATTATTAGCGCCAATTCGTAAATTAAGAATGGAGTGGTTGTGGGCAATCAGACATGGACCGCATGGCTATGAGGCGCCGCTTGCAAGTGCTGGCGGCGTGCTCCCTGCTGCTCGCGTTGGCGGCTTGTGCGCCCGGCGCCGATTTGCCGCCGCTCCCGGAACAAACGCACGCCGAGTTCCATGTCGGGGCCGGCGACCAGGTTCGGATCATCACCGTGGGCGAGGAGGTCTTGACCGGGGATTTCCGGATCAGCGACAGCGGCAACATCGCCGTCCCGTTGCTGGGCGCCGTGCATGCCGCCGGGTTGACGCCCGCGGCGCTGGGAACGCGGATCGCCAGCGAGCTTAAAAGCAGGAACCTGTTCAAGAACCCAAGCGTTTCGGTGGAAGTGCTGACCTACCGGCCGTTCTTCATTCTTGGCGAAGTCACCAAGCCCGGGCAATACGCCTACCAGCCCGACATGACGGTCCTGACCGCCGTGGCCGTCGGCGGCGGCTTCACCTACCGCGCCATCGAGAATTATGCCTCCATCGTGCGGCGGGAGGGCGACAAGGCGATCGAAGGCAAGGTCGGACGTCAGACGCTCGTTCAGCCCGGCGACACGATCACCGTCTTCCAACGGCGCTTCTGACGGGAACGAAGTTCGGCCGCCGCCATTCGAGCCAGGTCGTGACGTTCATCGGCTGCGTCGTGGCCGACGCCTTTCTGGTCCAGCCGCCGGCGCCGCTTAGGCCGTTCCGAAGCGTTTCGCGCCCGCATCCGACTCCTGCTCCAGGTGCCGCCGCAGCCTGCTGCAATCAGCCGGCGGGTTCAGGACCGGCTGCCTCCCTAGACGCCGTGCCGCGTGGCGCTCGCCGCCGTGCGGACCGCGGCGGCAGCAGTTCATGACGATGCCGTGATGACGCGCGGTGGCGAGGGAACGTATCCCGCCCGCCCTGATCGAGGTGCGGTCCGGCAGTTGCCTCGTCGGCGGCGACATCGTCCGCATCGAAGACGCCGGCGGACGCAGCCAGCGAGCGACAGGACCCCTGGCGCGGCCTGACGGATGCAATGGCGCGGCGTCATGCGCTGTCCCTGCCTGTAGAAACTCGTGTCTCAAACGGTGCCTCAACGGCTATGACGGAACACCGATAGGCGGCTCCTAAGTCAGGGCGGCTGGCGGCGTGTCCGCTTCGACGCCGATCCTCGGCCTGACGGCGACGGCCTGCTCCGGTTTCTCAAATTGAGGTATCCCATGCGCCTAACCATAGCCATCGCCTTGCTGATGCCCGGAGTCGCCTGGGGGCAGATCGGCCCAGCCCCTTTCACCTTGAACGGCCAGAACGTCAACACCGCCATGTCGGCTTCCACGACGGGCATGTCCCGCACGTTGTCGGCACGCATAGGGGACGTGTTCAACCCGTTGGATTACGGCGCGCTGGGCAACGGCCATGCGACGCTTATCGGAACATCCTACGGGTCCAGCCTGGCATCGCTGGCGGCCTTCGTCACGACGACGGGCACGCGCCCGTTCGCGTTCGCCACCGACCCGAAATTCGGCCTGACGTTCTCGATGACGCCGAGTGCCGCCTCATCCACGGCGACGCAGACGTTCCTGTTCGACCACGGCGGCCCGAACGCTTCTGCGATCAACGGGATACGCGCCACCGTCGCGATCTGGCAGGACCCGGCCTACGGCAACGACCTGGTGACGCCCGGCATGATCGTGACCGGCGCATGCATCGGCACTCCCGTCAATCCCATCAGCGTCATCGGCATCGGGCGCACCCCCGGCCCCGTCGGCGCGGCGGACCCGGCCTACGGCACCGTCACGCTGTCCGCGGCGCCGGCGTCGGCTTGCAACAGCAGCACGCCCCTGACTTTCACCACGTCGCCGCAGCAAGTCCAGCAACTCACAGCGGATTGGCTCGGCTGGCAGGCCGCGATCGCACAGGCGTACTACGCGCCCAACGGAGGCGCCGTGCACGGGCCGCAGGGCATGTACGTGCTCAACCATTCGCTGGTCAATCCTGGCGGAATCACCGACAGCAACGCGCCGTTCCCCAACCTGGACATCTCGGGCGCGGGCGTGATGGAGACCACCCTTTCGTTCCCGGCCGACCTTGGCCTCGACATGGGGGCCATCACCGAAACCAACTCGGGCGGCGAGAGCGTCACCAGCTCGTCGGCCTATCACGATTTCCGCATCAAAGGGCCGGCCTACGGCCATGTCAACGGCCAGGGCAACACGCTGAACGGGATCCCCGTGGGCATGGACGGCCTTCGCATCGGCCGCGGCGCGGACCTTCGCAACGTGAGCGTGGTCAGCGTCAATGCCGGGGTGAGCGGGATCAACGATCATTGGACGATGCACAGCGTGTATTCCGGCGGCAACGCCTGCGGCGTCTTGTTCAGGCCCTACACCTACACGATGGGTAACCAGATGTTCGAGGACGGCTCGCTGGCTGGCAACTACGTCGGCAGCGTCTGCGTCTCGACCACGGGCCAGATGGACAGCAGCCTGATCAAGAACGTCCATACCGGGTTCGGTCCGCACGGCTTCTGGTACCTGCCGGACACGGCGAACACGGTCAGCCGCGCCGGGTTCCTGAGCAACACGACCTTAATAGATGTGTGGGTTGAAGGCGTCGGCAGTTGCTGGATATGTGGCGCTAACCACACAGGCGACGTATCCAGTAACACGATCATCGGTGGTGGCGGAGACGGTGTTACAGGCAATGCGCCGGGCGGATACCTAGGCTACGCAATCCCTGATGGTAAAGGCGGATACCTGCCGGCAACGGGGATTGTCGATTTGGCATCGTTTGGCAATAATTCCATGATTGGAACCGCTTGGAACAGTTACGCTCGTATTTCAGACGCCGCCGTTGTTGCGAGCGGGTCTTGCCAAGGCAACACATGGATCGATGATCCGACTTTTATTTTCCTGGCG
>CAXSFF010000429.1:0-4225 GCA_964236035.1 uncultured Acetobacteraceae bacterium | reverse complement strand
CTTACGCGGACAAAAGGACGCCGTTGCGTGGTGGTCCAGTTAAATGTTTAAGGTCATTACATTGGCCTTGCATGATGCAGGACGACCACGCCAGCGTGACGCCTGCACCAGGGGGCCGCTTGCGCATCCAAATTCTACCAGTCTTGTCTGCGGGTTGGGCAGCAGGCACGGCGCCGGCTGACAGGCTTGCGCAACCAGGGCGACGCACAGGCACGGCCCATGTTCACGGCTATGTGATCATTTGGCTCGCGCCATGCGCGCCCACGGGGGGGGGGACGGTGTCAGGCCGGCAGGCTCGCCGACGTTGGGACCGTCAGCAAGGAGACCAGGTAGAACGGCCTTCGATGCTCGGAGACGACATGGAACCCGGGCGACCAGGCGAATGCGCGGTGGATGCGGCGCGACAGGCGGCTGTCCGGGTCGGCCGCGAAGAAGAAGTGGTTGGCGAGCAGGCACAACCCGCCCGGGGCCAGCAAGGCCGCGACCCGCAACGCCAGCGCCTTCAATGCCGCGTCGGTCAATGGCGGCGGAAGGTAATAGAGCGTGTCCGCCAAGACGACCAGGTCGAAGCGACCGTCGTAGGACGCCGGTAGTTCGCGGACGTCGCCATGCTCGAACCGCAGGTGGGCCACGTCCGCGTGCAGCGCCCGGGCCTGCATGACGGATGCCTGCGACAGGTCGAGGCCGAGCACGTGGTCGGCGCGTTCCGCGATCCGGCGGGCGAGCAGGCCCCGGCCGGCGCCGATGTCGAGCGCGCGGCCGAACCGTCGGCCCGGCGGCAGCAACCCCGCCAGCACATCGTATTTGTGGCGCTGGTAGCGGTAGCGGCTGTCCCCGGACGCCCAGGGGTCGCCGGCGGCGTAGGCGGCATCGAACGCCGTCTGCTCGCCGAGCGCGTCGCGGCTGCGGGCGATGGCCGCGTCGGTGCGGGCGCTGTGCAGGAACAGGCCGATGTCTCGCGGCGACATGAACCAGGCGGCCTGGATGCGCCGCAGCGTGTTGCTGCCATGACCCGTCCCGCGCCGCGGCGACGATCCCGCGTCAGCCAAGGCCCGAGTGCTCCGGCACGGCTTGGCTGGCGAAGCCGCAGGCGCGGCAGCGATGGCGGGCCATGCTCGTCTCCTTCATTGATGTGGGCTGCCTGAAGTGGACCCGAATTCTCCCTACAGGCCGACCTCTTCACAGTCTAGTGATAGATGAAGGCGCGCGGGCGGCAAATCCGGACAAAGCGCTCCCTGCCTGATGACAGGTCACGGTTGCGATGCAGCTTGCCAAGATAACGACGCGGGAATGCAGTTAGTGATCCTGTCCGCCACGGAACGCGGCACCGCCGTTGTTAGCACCTTTTGGAGTTGCGGTTGGAGCGTCTCCTAACTCCGGATGCTCCCGGCGGTTGACCGTGACGGCGTCATTCGGTGCTTTCTGCGTGGAACCGGTGCAGGCAGCCATCCAAGCGCTGGTGATCAGGATGGTCACAATTCCAACCTTCATGTGTCGTCTCCCGAAAGTCGCAACGAACCAACGACGCGGACACAGCGGATATTTCTCGTATCTACCCCGTAACCCATTGAAACGATGGCGCGCCCTGCTGGATTCGAACCAGCGACCTACGGATTAGAAATCCGCTGCTCTATCCATCTGAGCTAAGGGCGCTCCGGCCGCCTGGGTAATCCCAAATGGCTGTTCGAGGCCAGAGGCGCGAGGCCCCCAGGCGCCGCCGAGTCGCTCCGCGTGCGAAACCTGTCGCCAACGCGGCGCGATCGACGACCAACGATCATCGCTGACGGAAAGCTTTACAGATTTGGTGCGCAAACAACCTTATTAACATATAGTAAACCTATAAGTGTGTGAAAAAACATGCTTTCCGTCTTTGGCGCTAAAATTGCTTGTGATGCGCTGCCATTCCGCGACGATCTCAAAGAGACCAACAATGCACCTGAAGCTTGCCTGGGCCGTCGTTGCGGGAACATTCGCCACCGCTGCGCAGGCTGCCCCGATCGTCACCGCCAACCTGTATGCACCTCAGGCCGCTGTCGGCGCCGGCACCGCTATAACCCTCAATAATCCCGGCCCGGCCACGCCGTCGCAGGCCGCCGTGCTGGGCAATGGATACACCATCGGCTTCGCTGTCGCCGCCGACGAGGGGATCGTCCGCGGCGATGCCGTCCCCAGCCGCACGGTGCCGGTCGCCGGGGTGACCGCGTCTGGCGCGGCAAGCTACCTGACCGGCGATTTCGGATCGGCGCAGACCACCTCGTTGGCGGCATCCGGCAACTATCTTTCCACCGGCACCGGGTCGATCACGATTGCCTTTACCGCGACGCAGGATGCGTTCGCATTGCTTTGGGGATCGGTTGATTTGAGCAACGACCTCAAGTTCTATGGGAACGGCGTCCTGCAGGCGGACGTGACAGGCGCGCAGATCGAGGCGGCGGCGGCCGGCTTCGTTTCGGACGGCTTCCAGGGCCCGGGCGGCTCAGCCTATGTCCTGGTCGGCAACCTCAGCTACGACACCGTGGTCGCCAGCAGCAGCGCGCGCTCGTTCGAGTTCACGGCGGCGGTCGCATCAGCCAATGCGACCGCCGTGCCGGAACCGGCGTCGCTGGCCCTGTTCGGCGCTGGCCTGGTCGGCCTCGGCGTCATCCGCCGCCGCAGGCGCTGACCGGACCGCGTCCGCACGGCGGGGCGGCCGCAGGAGCGGCGCCTGGTCAGTGCGTCCAGTTCTCCGACCGGCCGAAGCGGAAGTTGTCCGCATAGACCTTCGGCTTCCGCTTCGCCGTCGGCGGCGGGATTTCCAGGTCATAGGCGATGGCGTTCTTGTCCGCGTACGCGACCGCCTCGGCCTGGTTGTCGAAGCGCAGCCGCACCTGGTCGCGGGTGTCGCCGCGGCCCCACCAGCCCATCAACGGGTCGTTGACCTCGGGACGCGAGGAGGCGAACTCCAGCACCCAGTTCTCGGTGCCGGCCATCCCCGACTGCATGGACGTCTTCGGGTTTCGATAGATGCGCGCGCGCATGGGGTGCCTCCGGGAGGGTGATCATCGATGGTCGGGGCGGCCGGACTCGAACCGGCGGCCTCGTGTACCCAAAACACGCGCGCTACCAGGCTGCGCCACGCCCCGCCGACCATCCCGCGATGTATGGCGGATACGGAGGCCGGTCAATGCGCCAAGCTGACCGTCGCCGGTCAATGAGTCCTAGGACGCGTTGCCGAACACCCGCTGCTGCACGCGGTCGCCGACCTTGATGTTCAGCCGCGCCGCCGTGCCTGCCGCCAGTTCCAGCGTCGCCCGCACGTCGCCGCCGGACGGGATGATCGCCATGCTTTCCGGCGTGGTGTTCTCGGCGATGTGGCGGATGCTGCCGTCCGGGTTGATGAACAGCATGTCGAGCGAGGCCACCGTGTTGCGCATCCACATCGCGCTGTCTCGCGGCTGCCCCCAGTCGAACAGCATGCCGCCGTCGGCCGGCACCGTGGTGCGGAACATCAGCCCCGTGGTCTGCTGCCCCGGAGTGACCGCCATCTCCACGCTGAACGGGTGGGCGACGCCGTCCGCGGTGACGATCACCAGCTTCTCCTTCGGCAACTCGGCCTGCGCCGCATTCGGCTCCGCCCCGGCGAACGGCGCGAAGGCGACGATCACGGCACAGGACAGCAGCACGGCGGCGGCGCGGGCGACGAGGCGGTTCATGCGGCGATGCTCTCCTGGAGCGCCTGGCTGGCCAGCAGCCGGATTTCCGGGCGGACGGTGCCCTCGCGCGGGGCGTCGCGCAAGGTGGTGAACCAGTGCTCCGGCGGGTTGCGGCCGGCGGCGCGGTTGTAGGTCAGCGCCCGCAGCACCTGCTCGGCCGCCGCCGTGGTGCGCGGCGGGACCTCCCAACGGTTCAGCCGTGCCCACACCCCGGCCCAGCAGCGCGCCGTGGTGTACGGGTTGTAGCCGCCGCCGCCGGTCACGATCAGCCGCGGGGCCAGGTCGCGCACGGCGTCCACCACCGCCCAGTGCGCGTTATTGGACAGCGACAGCTTGGCCAATGGGTCTTCCTCCAGCGCGTCGGCGCCGCATTGCAGGAAGATCGCCTGCGGCCGCGCCCGCTCGATCAGCGGCAGGATGGCGTCCAGCAGCAGCACGCGCATCTCGCTGTCGTTGAAGCCACGCGGCACTGGAAAATTGCGCGCGCCGCCGCCGGCCCGGTCGTCCGCCAGCCCCGTGTGCGGCCAGCGCCC
>CAXSFF010000428.1:0-4228 GCA_964236035.1 uncultured Acetobacteraceae bacterium | reverse complement strand
CCAGCCCCGCCGCCCACAGCGGACGCCGAGCGATGGTGTCCAGATGCGGCCCGGCGACGCCGTGCGGGAACACCGTCGCCGCGAGCGCGATGTGCCCTTGCAGCACGCGGGTGAAGCGGTCGCGCACGCTCGGCGGCGGCATGCCGGGGCCAGTCCATACCGTGCGAGTCACGTCCGTGGTGCCGTCCTGGAACTGAGCCCCGCTGTCGATCAGGTAGACCTCGTCTTGGCCGATGGCGCGATCGGTGGCGGGCGTCACGCGATAGTGGATGATGGCGCCATGCTCGCCGGCGCCGGAGATGGCGGGGAAGCTCTCGCCGCGGAAGCCGGGCGCCTCCTTGCGGAAGGCCAGCAGGCGGGCGGCGGCGGACAGCTCCGTCTCGTCCGTGGCCGACGCGAGCCAATGCAGGAAGCGGCACAGAGCCACGGCATCGCGCCGATGCGCTGCCCGGGCGCCGTCCTGCTCGATGGGGTTCTTGCCGGCTTTGGGCAGCAGGCACGGGTCGGGGGCATCGGCCACGCTTGCCCCTGCCGACCGCAGGATTTGCGCCACCGCCGACGGCGCGCCCGCGCGGTCGACCCGCACCCGGCGGCCGGCCAGCGCCGCCAGCCCGGAAGCAAGCCCCGCCTTGTCGGCGCAGGTGACCGCCTCACCCAGCCAGGTGCGCAGGTCCGGTGAAAGCTTGGCCTGGTCCATGTAGAGATCGACGCGCGAGTCCGCATGCAGCACGGCGAACCCGAGCGCCATCGGGATGAACGGCATATCGTCGCCGCGGATGTTCAGCAACCAGTTCAGGCTCGCCGGGTCGGTGATGACGCAAGCATCCTGGCTGGATTGCAGCAGGGTTTCGGCGACCGCCGCGATCTTCGCTGCGGCCGCCACGCCGGCGAAGGCCAGCGGATGCAGGACGGCGGGAGCGTCCGGCGCCGGCGGGCGGCCCTCCCACAGCGCATCGATCGGGTTCGGCGACACTGGCACCATAGCCAGGCCGGCGGCGGCATAGCGCTCCACGGCCTCCTCGCTGAGCAGCCACGGATCATAGCCGATCCGGCGGGCACGCGGGGCGAGCCAGGCGGGAGGCGGCTGTTCCGTGATGTGCGCCAGCTGGAAGGCCGCCGGATCGATCTGCGCCGCGGCCTGCAGCATGTAGCGGCCATCGGTGAACAGCACGGCCTGGTCGAGCAACACGATCGCTAGGCCAGCGCTGCCGGTGAACCCGGTCAGCCAGGCCAGCCGTTCGGCGCCGGCGGGAACGTACTCGCCGAGATGCTCGTCGGCGCGGGGGACGATGAAGGCATCGACGCCTAAGTCGGCCAGCTTGGCGCGGAGAGCCTGTATGGGGTGCAACGGGTCTGCAATCATCGATTCACATACCGATCAACAGTGCCATGCTCAGGGCGCATTGCTGCATCTGCACGAAAAAGCTGGGAAACTTGAGCTGAAGCATCATGTTGCAGTGCAGCAAGACGAAGGCACGGACCCTGCCGGCCTTTACCGCTCGCTTTGAAGTCAGGAATTTGCATGAACGCTTATACCTCTTCGGAAGAACTTCAGTTCCTCCCCGCCAACCGCATCAGCTACGCCGAGCACTATGCGCCTGCCCGCCCGGCGCGAAAGGGCCTGTTCGCCCGCGTGGCCGAGTTCTTCCAGCGGCAGGCGGCGATCCGCGAGATGGCGGACCTCACGGACCACGAACTGGCCGACATCGGCCTGACCCGCGCCGATCTTCCGCACATGTTCGACGGCAACTTCGCCGCCCGCCGCGCCCGCTGACTCTTCACCCCTCCCCTTGCGGGAGGGGCTGGGGGAGGGGTGACGGCGCGCCGGGTGTGGTTGGCGTGGCCACCCCTCCTTCCCGCCTCCTCCCGCAAGGGGAGGAGGAGAAGTGCAGCGGTCAATGCTTCCGACGTAGCGCCAGGCAGCTCCAAGTGTCGTCCTCGACGCTGAAGTCCAACGCCAACCCGACCCGGCGGTGCGCCGCCAGCACCATCCGCGCCTGCGACCGCAACAGTCCTGCCAGGATCGCGGTGCCGCCCGAGGCGAGGTTGGCCGCCAGCGCCGCCGCCATCCTGCACAACGGCCGCGCCAGGATATTGGCGAACACCAGATCGTACGGCGCACCCGCCCGCGCCGCCGGCTGCCAGCCCGTGGCCTGCACGCAGCGCACGCGCCCGGCCAGGCCGTTCAGCATGACGTTCTCCCGCGCCACCCGCACCGACCATGGATCGATGTCGGTCGCCAGCGCCCGCCGCCGCAGCAGCTTGGCCGCCGCCATCGCCAGGATGCCGGAGCCAGCGCCGAGGTCCAGGATGCGGCGTGGACGACGGTAGGCGACACGCTCCAGCGCGCGCAGGCAGCCGCGGGTCGAGCCATGCTCGCCGGAGCCGAACGCCACCCCGGCGTCCAGCGTCAACACGATGCGGCCCGGCGCCGGGCGGTCGGTGAGATGGGTGCCGCGCACCGCGAACCGGCGGCCGACGAGCTGCTCGGGGAAGCTCGACTGCGTCCGCGCCAGCCAGCCGCCCGCCTCGGTGGCGCTCCGTTGCAGCGCCGGGGCCTCCCCCGTGACCAAGGCAGCCACCGCCAGCGCCGCGGCGAGGGCCGGTTCGCTGGCGCCGGCGTCCTTCACCCCCTCGACCCGCCAGCGGCGCGCCCGCTCGTCGACCAGGAAGAAGCCGACGGTCCGGCAGGCCATGCCGAGCGCCTGCTCGAACGCCTCCAGCGCGTCTTCCGGCACCTCCACGGATACCGTCTCCAGCGTCGTCACGCCCGCTCCACGAAGCGGTCGAGCACGCGCTTGTCGCCTGCCTTGTCGAACGCGACATCCAGCCGGTCGTCCGATACGGCGCGCACGGTGCCGTAGCCGAACTTCTGGTGGAACACGCGCACACCGGCGGCCAGCGCGTCGGCGCGCGGCGCGCGGGCCGGCTGCTCCCACACCTCGGTGATCTTCGGCCGCCGCGCCGCCAGCGGGAACTGCCCGGTGAACACGGTCGGCGCCGTCAGCCGCTGCTCGCGCGCCATCGCCGCCGAGCCGGCGCGCTCGACGTGCTCGGCCGGGATTTCATCGATGAAGCGGCTCGGGATGCTGCTGGTCCAGTTCGCGTACAGGCGGCGGTTGGCGGCATGGCTGATCACCGCGCGGCGCCGCGCCCGGGTCAGGCCGACGTAGGCGAGCCGCCGCTCCTCCTCCAGCCCCTTGTTGCCGCTCTCGTCCAGGGTACGCTGGCTCGGGAACAGACCCTCCTCCCAGCCCGGCAGGAACACGGTGTCGAACTCCAATCCCTTGGCGCCGTGCAGCGTCATCATGTTGAGCCGGTCCGCCGCCGTGTCCTGCTCGTTCTCCATCACCAGGCTGACGTGCTCCAGGAAGCCGCCCAGTGACTCGAACTCCTCGATGGCGCGGACCAGCTCCTTCAGGTTGTCCAGCCGACCCGGCGCGTCCGGCGACTTGTCGGCCTGCCACATCGCCGTGTAGCCGCTCTCGTCCAGCATGGTGGCCAGCGTCACCACGTGGCCGTCGCGCGCCAACACCTCCCGCCAACGGGCGAAGCTGCGCAACAGCTCGCCGACCGCCTCGCGCACGCGGCCCTTCAGGGTGCCGTCGCCGACCGCCTGCGCCGCCGCCGCCGTCAGCGGCACGGGGCCGGCGCGGGCGGCGATATGGATCGCCCGCAGCGCCACCTCGCCGACGCCGCGGCGCGGCAGGTTGACGATGCGCTCGAACGCCAGGTCGTCGGACGGCGAGTGCAGCACCCGCATGTAGGCGATGGCGTCGCGGATTTCGGCGCGTTCATAGAACCGTAGTCCACCGATGACGCGGTACGGCAAGCCGAGCGTGATCATGCGCTCCTCGAAGGCGCGGGTCTGGCTGCTGGTGCGCACCAGGATGGCGATCTCGGCCAGCGCGTGGCCGTCGCGCCGCAGCGCCTCGGCGCGGTCGCCGACCATGCGCGCCTCCTCGTCCGAGTCCCACAGGCTGACCACGCTCACCTTGTCGCCGGCGGCGTCGTTGCGGCCGGAGCGCAGCGTCTTGCCCAGGCGGTCCTCGTTGTGCGCGATCAGACCGGAGGCGGCGCCCAGGATCGGCTCGGTCGAGCGGTAGTTGCTCTCCAGCCGCACGGTGCGCGCGCCGGGGAAATCCTTCTCGAAGCGCAGGATGTTCTCCACCTCGGCGCCGCGCCACGAGTAGATCGACTGGTCGTCGTCGCCGACGCAGCAGATGTT
>CAXSFF010000427.1:0-4230 GCA_964236035.1 uncultured Acetobacteraceae bacterium | reverse complement strand
CGAGCCAGCAATCCATGGACTCCCTGCGCAGCTTCCTCGACACCCTGCCGCCGGAGGAAATCCTGCGGGTCTGCGAGCCGATGCAGCTCGACTACAAGCCCACCGCGCTGGTGCTGGAGCTGGAGCGGCAGCGCCGTTCCCCCGTGGTCATGCTGGAGCAGACCGAGCACGGCGTGCCCGTGGTCGCCAACCTGTTCGGCGACCGCGGCCGCATCGCCCGCATGGCCGGCGCCGAACCCGATGGCTTGAAGGGGGGTGGCTTCAACGAGGCCTGGGGCCGCGCCATGGACCGCCGCCAGGTCCCCGTGCTGGTGGACGACGCCCCCGTGCAGGAGGTGGTCGAGACGGGGCACCAGGTCGATGCGGCGGCGCTGCCGATCAGCCGCCATTTCCTGCAAGACGCCGGGCGCTACATCGGCTCCGGCATCCTGATCTGCAAAGACCCGGACACAGGGGTGCGCAACCTCAGCTTCCAGCGCATGCAGCTGAAGGGGCCGGACCGCTTCGGCGTCAGCCTGCACTCGCGCGGCCACATCTGGGAGCACCTGCAACGCAAGCAGGCGCGCGGCGGCAATCTTGAGGTCGCCGTGGTGATCGGCGGGCACCCGGCGATCTACCTGGCCGCCGCCGCCAAGGTCGCCATGGAGGTCGACGAGCTGGAGATCGCCGGCGGGCTGCTGGGCCACCCCGTCGAACTGGTCCGCTGCCGCACCATCGACATGGAGGTGCCGGCCGCCGCCGAATACGTGATCGAGGGCGAAATCCTCGGCGCCGAGCAGGAGAACGAGGGGCCGTACGGCGAGTACACGGGATACTCCACCAGCCGTTCCACCCGCAACGTGTTCGTGGTGAAGGCGATCACCCGCCGGGCCAAGCCGATCTTCCTCGACATCATCCCCGGCTACTCCACCGAGCACCTGCTGCTCGGGCGCAGCGCCAAGGAGGCGCACGTGTTCGGCCGCCTGAAGGAGATGGTGCCGAGCCTGAAGGCGCTGAACTTCCCGAAATCCGGCACCCATTTCCACGCCTACCTGTCGTTCAAGAAATCGGCGGAAGGCCAGGCGCGGCACGCGCTGATGCTGCTGTTCGGCCTCGACCCGTACATCAAGTTGGCCGTCGCCGTGGACGAGGACGTCAACGTGTTCAGCGAGGAGGAGGTGCTGTGGGCGCTGGCCACCCGGTTCCAGGCCGACACCGACATGTTCATGGTGCCGAAGGTGTTCTGCAACCGGCTCGATCCCTCCTCGGTGGACGGCATGTCCGCCAAGCTCGGCCTCGACGCGACGGCGCCGCTGGATTGGGACGTGGAGCGCACCAGCCTGCCGCCCGAAGCGGTCGCTTGGGCCGCCGGCTTGCTGGCCGGCGGCTGAATTGCGCGACGGCGGCGTTTCCGCCATACGGCTGCGAACGGTACGGGGATATGCCATGAATCGACGCCTGCTGCTGGCCCTGATGGGAACGCTTTCGATTGCCGGCGGGGCCATGGCGCAAACCCCCGCGCCGACGCGCATCCGCGCCACCATCGACAAGCTCGACGGCAACACCCTCAGCCTGACCACGCGCGCCAACGCCAAGGTCACGGTGATGCTGACCGACGACGCCAAGGTGGTGGCCGCCAGCAAGGCGCAGGTCGGCGACATCAAGCCCGGCAGCTACATCGGCTCCGCCGCCGTCCCGCAGCCGGACGGCTCGCTGAAGGCGCTGGAGGTGACGGTGTTCCCGCCCAGCATGAACGGCACCGGCGAGGGCAGCTACGGCTGGGACCTGACCCCCGCCAGCACCATGACCAACGGCACCGTCGGCGACCTGGTGGTGTCCGAGGGCCGCACCATGACGGTAAAGTACGGCAACGGCGGCGAGAAGAAGATCGTGGTGCCGGACGACGTGCCGATCGTCAGCCTGGCGCCGAGCGACCGCACGCTGCTGGTGCCGGGCGCCCACGTCGTCATCGCGGCGGCCAAGGCGGCGGACGGTGCCCTGACCGCCAGCCGCGTCACCGTCGGCGCCAACGGCACCGTGCCGCCGATGTGATCAGCCCGGCGGCAGCGTGACGGACGCGCCGATCGGGTCGTAGCGGAAATCGGTGCTTTTGACGGCGTCCTCCACCACGGCGGCGAACCCGCCGGTGACCAGATGGCCGAGGCCGACGCCCCGGTAGATGGCCTTGACCGTGCCGCTCGCCGGCTGCCAGCCCGGTTTGTTGCAGGTCACGAGCAGGTCTTTGTCGCTGGGGCCGACCGCCAGGCTGCCTGGGGTGAGATCGACGACGCCGAGGACGGTTCTGCCCCGCGTGACGGTGCAGGAGGCGCCAGCGGGCGCGGTCCGGATCGCCACCTGCTGCGTGGCAGTGTCTCCAGCGCTGCAACCGGCAAGTGCCACGAGCAGCGCGGCGATCGGGAACGTGGGAAAGTGCATCGATGATCTCACAGTGCAGCAACGCCGAAGCGGAGGACAGGATGACGGCCTACCTCATCATGCAGATCACAGTCGCCGACGAGGAGCAGTGGCTGGAATACCGTCACGCGGTTGTTCCGTTGATCATGGATTTCAGTGGAGCGCACATCACCAAAGGCGGCATCGAAACCCTGGAAGGCTGCGACGGCGGGGAGCGCGTCGCCATGTTCGAATTTCCCTCCATGGAAGCCATCCGTGCATTTTGGGATTCACCCAGGTACGGGGCCATGAAGGAGCTTCGGCGCGGCGCCGCCACCTTGAATGTCTGGGCTGTCCCGGGAGGCTGACCTGAACTCTCCTGGCAGGGCGCGGAAGAAGCATAGGTCAGGGCTTTGCCCCGAACCCCACCAGAGGACAGTCGTCCTCTGGACATCTGCACGGCAGACCCATGCCACTTTTCCATTGTGGTGCATCTGGCTGTCGTGACAGCCTGGGTTGGCTCGATGATCCACCCGAACTGAATCTGGGGGCACGCGATGCCGTATTTCCATAAGCCTGCAGCTGCCTTGATCCTGGGCTTGTCGCTTCTGGCGCCAAGCGTGGTCTCAGCAACTGTCATAACCGAGAGCTTCGCCATCCAGGTGCCGTCGGGCACCTTGTTGGGAAATGGCGTCAACGTCGCAAGCTCGTCATTTCAACAGTTCGACCCTGCCATGGGAACTCTGACCGAAATACAGACTGTTTTCGCGGGCAGCGGCTTCTTGAATGGCTCTTCGGCCTCGCCACGCCTCGACCTGTCGTTGGTAGTGCATAACGCAGCCATCGTGATCGGCGGCGAGCAGTTCTTCTTCTCGCCGGGCGGCGTGCAGTTCAGCCTTGGCGGAACGGACCAACACTTGCCCGAACTCGGCTCGTTCATCGGGTCGGGGACCGCCCAGGTCGATCTGCGTGTCCTCGGCAACGGCGGGACCTTCAGCACTCCGCTGACCGCTGGATCGATCACCTATGTGTACGACTCGGCCACGGCCGTTCCAGAACCGGCTGGCCTGTGGCTGTTCGGCGTCGGATTGCTCGCGCTGGCTACGATGCGTGGCAAATGGTTTGCCAAACCCTAGAACGGGCGATGACCAAGGCGTTCAAGCAGCTGTCGGCGCATCCTTCAGGTGGTCGTAGGTCGCCGTCAACCGTTGCTGAAGATAGGCGCCGGCGGTGATCGGCGGATACCGCGGCACGGCGCCCGGCGGCACGCAGGAGGGCAGGGCCTCCACCAACGCCTGCGGGTTGGCGTCGCCGAAGAAGGCCACGGAGTAGCGCTCGGCCACCGGGCTGACGACGCGGTGCGGAGTCGAGACATACACGTCGTTGGTCCAGCGCGTCAGGCAGTCGGCGATGTTGCAGACGAACGCGCCCTCGACATGCGGCGCGTCCAGCCAAGCGCCGTCGCGCCGCCGCACCTGCAACCCGGCGACGCCGTCGGTCGCCAGGATGGTGAGGTTGCCGTAATCGGTATGCTCGCCGGCGCCTAGTTCGCCCGATGCCGGGCCGACGGGATAGTGCAGCAGCCGCAGGACCGACGCCGCGCGGTCGAGCGCCGGGGCGAAGAACGCCTCGTCAAGCCCGAGGTCCAGGGCGAAGCCGCGGTGGATGTCGATCTGCAGCCGCTCGCAAGCATCGAAGTAGGCCAGCACCGTCTCGCGCCAGCCGGGCAGCTCCGGCCACAGGTTGGGGCCGCGGAACAGCACGCCGCCCGCCACTTCGGAGTCGTCCGGCGGCAGTTCGAGGCCGATGTTGAAGGCCTCCTTCTGGTCGGCGGCCGCATGCTCGTCCAGCCGCTCG
>CAXSFF010000426.1:0-4253 GCA_964236035.1 uncultured Acetobacteraceae bacterium | reverse complement strand
TGCGCGCGGGGAACGGCCGAAGCCGGGCAGCATGTCCGGGCGGCAGACTTCCGCGCCCGAGGGTGGCCCGATGACGCTTCTGACGGTCATGGAGTAGACGATGCTTGATGACAAGGACCGGATTTTCACCAACCTCTACGGCCTTCATGACTGGGGGCTGGTCGGCGCGCGCAAGCGTGGGGATTGGGACGGCACGGGAGCGATCCTCGCGCGCGGACGCGAATCGATCATCGACGAGATGAAGGCGTCGGGCCTGCGGGGCCGTGGCGGCGCCGGGTTCCCGACGGGCATGAAGTGGTCGTTCATGCCGAAGCAGTCCGATGGACGCCCGAGCTACCTGGTGATCAACGCCGATGAGAGCGAACCGGGGACGTGCAAGGACCGCGACATCATGCGGCACGATCCGCACAAGCTGATCGAGGGCGCGCTGATCGCCAGCTTCGCGATGGGGGCGCACGCCTGCTACATCTACATTCGCGGCGAGTACTATGCCGAGTCGCAGAACCTCGATGCGGCCATTGCTCAGGCCTACGACGCCGGCCTGATTGGTCCTAACGCGTGCGGGTCCGGGTGGGATTTCGAACTTTATCTGAGCCGCGGCGCTGGCGCTTACATCTGCGGCGAAGAGACGGCGTTGCTCGAGAGCCTTGAGGGCAAGAAGGGCATGCCGCGGCTGAAGCCGCCGTTCCCCGCCGCCGTCGGCCTCTATGGCTGCCCGACCACGGTGAACAACGTCGAGACGATCGCCGTCGTGCCGGAAATCCTGCGCCGGGGCGGCGCCTGGTTCAGCGCGTTGGGTCGGCCGAAGAATGCCGGCACCAAGGTGTTCTGCATCTCCGGTCACGTGAACAAGCCGTGCAACGTCGAGGAGGAGCTCGGCATCCCGTTGCGCGAGCTGATCGAGAGGTATTGCGGCGGCGTGCGCGGCGGCTGGGACAACCTGCTCGCCGTCATCCCGGGCGGGTCGAGCGTGCCGCTGATGCCGAAGGCGACCTGCGACACCATCCTGATGGATTTCGACAGCCTGCGGGACGTGAAGTCCGGCCTCGGCACGGCGGGCGTGATCGTGATGGATAAGTCCACCGACGTGATCGCGGCAATCGCCAAGCTGGCGCACTTCTACAAGCACGAGAGCTGTGGCCAGTGCACTCCCTGCCGCGAGGGCACGGGATGGATGATGCGGGTGATGAACCGCATGGTCACCGGCCGCGCCGAGATCGAGGAGATCGACACCCTGGAGCAAGTGACGCGGCAGATCGAGGGCCATTCGATTTGTGCCCTTGGCGACGCGGCGGCCTGGCCGATCCAGGGCCTGATCCGGCATTTCCGCCCGCAGATGGAAGAGCGGATCGAGACCTATCGCCGCGGCCGCACGCCGTTGCCGATGGCGGCGGAGTAAGCACGCTCCGACGCTACCCAGCCCCCCTATATAGGTTTGCAAAGGACGACTGTCCTTTGCCGGGTCCAGGGCAGAGCCCTGGCCTTACCGAGGACAAGCCATGACTAAAGTCACCGTAGACGGCGTCCAGATCGAGGTTCCGAACGGTTCCAGCGTGTTGCAGGCGTGCGAGCAGGCCGGCGTGGAAATCCCGCGCTTCTGCTACCACGAGCGGCTGTCGGTCGCCGGCAACTGCCGCATGTGCCTGGTCGAGGTGGAGAAGTCGCCGAAGCCGATCGCGTCGTGTTCCTACCCGACTGCCGAGGGCATGGTGATCCACACCGACACGCCCATGGTGAAGAACGGCCGCCGCGGGATCATGGAGTTCCTGCTGATCAACCATCCGCTGGACTGCCCGATCTGCGACCAGGGCGGCGAGTGCGACTTGCAGGACCAGGCGTATTCCTATGGCCAGGACCACTCCCGCTATGCCGAGAGCAAGCGGGTGATCAAGGACAAGTACCTGGGGCCGTTGGTCAAGACGGTCATGACCCGGTGCATCCAGTGTACCCGCTGCGTCCGCTTCGCGACGGAGATCGCCGGGGTGCCTGAGCTTGGCGCCACGGCGCGCGGCGAGAACCTCGAGATCGGCACCTACGTCGAGAAGGCGCTGACCAGCGAGCTGTCCGGCAACCTGATCGACATCTGCCCGGTCGGCGCGTTGACCTCGGGGCCATACGCCTTCGTGGCGCGGCCGTGGGAGTTGAAGAAGACCGACAGCGTCGACGTGCTGGACGCGGTTGGGGCCGCCATCCGGATCGATACGCGCGGCAACGAGGTGCTGCGGGTGACGCCCCGGGTCAATGACGACGTGAACGAGGAGTGGTTGGGCGACAAGTCGCGGTTCTCGTTCGACGGCCTGAAGCGGCGCCGGCTCGACAAGCCGTGGGTCCGCCGCAACGGCAAGCTCACGCCCGCCAGTTGGACCGAGGCGTTCAGCGCCATTTCCGCCAAGCTCGCCGGCTTGCCTGGCGACCGCGTCGGCGCCATCGCCGGCGACCTCTGCGACGCGGAGAGCATGCTGGCGCTGAAGGACCTGATGGCCAGCCTTGGTTCCAGCAACCTGGATTGCCGGCAGGACGGCGCGCAGCTGGATGGCGCGCGCCGGGATTCCTACCTGTTCAACACCACCATCGCCGGCATCGACGAGGCGGATGCGCTGTTGATCATCGGCAGCAATGTCCGCCGCGAGGCCCCCGTACTGAACGCGCGCATCCGCAAGCGTTCGCTGGCCGGCCGCTTCCCGATTGGCGCCATCGGCGAGCCGACGGACCTTACCTACACCGCCGAGTGGCTCGGCAACGGCCCGGCCGCGTTCGACGCGCTGCCAGAGGCGTTCGCCGAGGCATTGCACGCGGCAAAGCGCCCCATGGTGATCGTCGGGCAGGGCGCCCTGGCTCGGCCTGATGGCGCCGCGGTGCTCGCGGCGGCGTGGAAGCTCGCATCCAGCATCGGCGCGATCACGCCGGAGTGGCACGGCTTCAACGTGCTGCACACGGCGGCGGCCCGCGTGGGGGCGCTCGACCTCGGGTTCCTGCCTGGGCCAGGCGGCAAGGCGATGGCCGCGATGATGGGCGGCGTCGACCTGCTATGGCTGCTGGCCGCGGATGAGTTCGACACCGGGCGCATCGGCGCCGACACGTTCGTCGTCTACCAGGGCCATCATGGCGACCGCGGTGCGGCACGGGCCGACGTGATCCTGCCGGGCAGCGCCTACACCGAGAAGAACGGCACCTACGTCAACACTGAAGGCCGGGTCCAGCACGGCTACAAGGCCAGCTTCGCACCCGGCGACGCACGGGAGGATTGGGCGATCCTGCGGGCATTCAGCGCCGTCCTTGGGCACGATCTGCCCTACGACACGATCGAGGCGCTGCGCTCGCGGCTTGAGCAGGTCAACCCCGTGTTCGGCAACATCGGTTTCCTGCCCCGCTTCGGCGCCGGCGACCTGACCGCCCCGGCTGGCGACCCGGCGGCCATGGCCGACACGCCGTTCACGGCGGCGTTCTCCGACTACTACCAGACCAACCCGATCAGCCGCGCCAGCGCCGTGATGGCGGAATGCACGGCAACCTACGCGCCAGCTCCGGCCCTGGCGGCGGAGTGATGACCGGCTTCTTCGCCACGGGGGTGGGCCAGGTCATCGTCACGTTCGCGGCGGCCTTGTGCCTGCTGGTGCCGTTGCTGGCGGCGGTGGCCTACACCACCATCGCCGAACGCAAGATCCTGGGCGCCATGCAGCTCCGCAAGGGCCCGAACGTGGTCGGCTTCTGGGGCATGCTCCAGGTGATCGCCGACGCGTTGAAGATGCTCATGAAGGAGCAGATCATCCCGACGGGCGCTAACCGCGTCCTGTTCGTGATCGCTCCCATGTTGGTGATGGTGCTGGCGCTGGTCGCTTGGGCGGTGATCCCCGTCACCGATGGCTGGGCGGCTGCCGACATCAACGTCGGGCTGCTGTATCTGTTCGCGATCAGCTCGTTGTCGGTTTACGGCATCATCATCGCGGGCTGGGCCAGCAACTCTAAGTACGCCTTCCTGGGCGCGTTGCGCAGCGCGGCGCAGATGGTCAGCTACGAGGTGTCGATCGGCTTCGTCATGGTGACGGTATTGCTGTGCGCTGGGACGCTGAACCTGACCGGTATCGTGCGCGCGCAGCAGACCATCTTCTTTGCCGTGCCGCTGTTCCCGATGCTGGTCGTCTACTTCATCTCGGCATTGGCGGAGACCAACCGCGCACCGTTCGACCTGGCGGAGGGCGAGAGCGAGATCGTCGCCGGGTTCATGGTGGAGTATAGCGGCATCTCGTGGGCGC
>CAXSFF010000425.1:0-4257 GCA_964236035.1 uncultured Acetobacteraceae bacterium | reverse complement strand
CGAGTGGTATCGCCTGATGAAGCCGACCGCCGCCGGGCCGATGTTCAAGTCGAAGCAGGAGGTGCTGGCGGAGTGCGCCACGGTCGGCATCGGGCCAGACACGCCGGTCTACCTGTACTGCTTCAAGGGCGCGCGGGCGTCGAACTCGCTGGTGGCGCTGAAGGAGGCCGGCGTCACCGACGTGCGGCTGTATTTCGGGTCGTGGAACGAGTGGAGCCGCGACGAAAGCCTGCCGATCGAGAGCGGCCTGCCCTACGCCATGGCCGAGTAGCGCATGCCCGTTTGCACCGACCCGTTCGACTTGGATGCCGCGGCTAGCGATGGCTGCTCCTGCGGCCGTCACGCGGCGCCGTTGCGCGACATGGCCGATGCCGTGCGCGGGGCGGCGCTGCGGGGGCTGTTCCCCAACTCCGTTCAGCGGCGCGGCTTCCTGAAGGCGGTCGGCGCGGCCACGGCGGCTGCGGCGATCGCCGAGTTCTTCCCGCTCGGCATGATAGAGGCGCTCGCGCAGGCCGCCCCGGGCGCGATCGAGAAGCCGAAGCTCGCGGTCGGCTTCATCCCGATCACCTGCGCGTCGCCGATCATCATGGCGCAGCCGCTCGGCTTCTACTCGCGTCATGGCCTGGACGTCGACGTGGTCAAGACCGCCGGCTGGGCGCTGGTGCGCGACAAGGCGATCAACCGCGAGTACGACGCCAGCCACATGCTCAGCCCGATGCCGATCGCCCTGTCGCTGGGCGTAGGCTCGGTGCAGCAGGACTGGACGGTGCCGGCGATCGAGAACATCAACGGCCAGGCCATTGTGTTGGCGCTGAAGCACAAGGACCGCCGCGACCCGTCGACCTGGAAAGGCATGCGCTTCGGCATCCCGTTCGACTTCTCGATGCACAACTACCTGCTGCGGTATTACCTGGCCGAGGCGGGGATCGACCCGGACGCCGACGTGGCGCTGCGGGTGATCCCGCCGGCGGAGATGGTCGCCAACCTGCGCGCCGACAACATCGACGGCTTCCTGGGGCCGGACCCCGTCAACCAGCGCGCCGTGTACGACGGCATCGGCTTCATCCACATCCTGAGCCGCAACATCTGGGACGGCCATCCCTGCTGCGCCTTCGCGGTGTCGCGGCGGTTCATCACGGAAAACCCGAACACGTTCCTGGCGCTGTCGCAGGCCATCGTCGAGGCGACGGGCTACGCCAACAAGGCCGAGAACCGCAAGGAGATCGCCGATGCCATCGCCCCGGCCAACTACCTCAACCAGCCGCCGGTGGTGGTGGAGCAGGCGTTGACCGGGACTTATGCGGACGGTTTGGGCAACGTCGTGCGGCAGCCCGACCGCGCCGGGTTCGAGCCGTTCCCCTGGCAGTCGTTCGCCGTCTGGATGCTGACGCAGATGAAGCGCTGGGGGCAGGTGAAGGGCGACGTGGACTACGCGGGGATCGCGCAGAAGGTGTTCCTGGCCACCGACGCGGCCAAGATCATGCGCGACACCGGGCAGACGCCACCCGCAGCCAGCACCAAGACGTTCATGGTGATGGGCAAGACCTTCGACCCGGCGCAGCCCGAGGCGTACCTGAACTCCTTCGCGATCAAGCACACCTGATGGCCGCTCGCGTGCTGTCGCGCCGGATGCAGTCCGGTGGCTTGATGCTGCTGTTGCTGGTGGGCTTGCTTGGGGCGTGGCAGATCGCCGCCACCCCAATGCAAGGCACCCGGGCCGCCGGTTCCGACGAGTACGCCGCGTTGATGGGGGCGTCGGCGCAGCAGGGTCAGGTCACGCCGATGCCGCGTCCGACCGACGTGGCCGTGCGGCTGTGGGAAGACCTGAAAGACCCGTTCTACGTTCGCGGCACCAACGACAAGGGCATCGGCATCCAGATGGCTTATTCGTTGGCCCGCGTGCTGGTCGGCTTCGGCCTCGCGGCGCTGATCGCCATCCCGCTCGGCTTCCTGATCGGCATGAGTCCCGTGCTGAACGGCGCGCTCGACCCGATCATCCAGGTGCTGCGTCCGGTCAGCCCGTTGGCCTGGATGCCGCTGGCGCTCTACACGATCAAGGACAGCTCGATCTCGGCGATCTTCGTCATCTTCATCTGCGCGATCTGGCCGCTGCTGCTGAACACGGCGTTCGGCGTGGCGTCCGTGCGGCGCGAGTGGCTAAACGTGGCGCGCACCCTGGAGGCCGGGACGTGGCGCACGGCGTTCTTCGTGATCCTGCCGGCGGCGGCGCCGACTATCATGACGGGGGCGCGGATTTCCATCGGCATCGCCTGGCTGGTGATCGTCGCCGCCGAGATGCTGGTCGGCGGCACGGGGATCGGCTACTTCGTCTGGAACCAGTGGAACAACCTGTCGATCGCCGACATCATCGTGGCCATCCTGCTGATCGGCGTGGTCGGCATGGCGCTCGACCAACTGCTCGGCCGGGCCGCCCGCGCCGTCGCGTGGCGGGAGTAGGCGATGTCGTCCTGGCTGTCGATCGAGGGCATCGCCCGCCGCTACGGTGATCGCCCCGTGTTCCGCGACCTCTGGTTCGGCGTCGAGCAGGGCGAGTTCGTCACCCTGATCGGCCATTCCGGTTGCGGCAAGACCACCATCCTCAACATCCTCGCCGGGCTGGAGCAGCCGGACGACGGCGTGATCGTGTTGGATGGCAAGGAGATCACGGGGCCGTCGCTGGACCGCGCGGTGATCTTCCAGTCGCACGCGTTGCTGCCGTGGCTGACAGCGTTGGGCAACGTGAGCTTCGCCGTCCGCTCCCGCCATCGCGGCTGGTCGCGGCAGCAGGTGCGCGACCACGCCCGCTCGGTGATCGAGACCGTTGGGCTGGGTGACGCCGCCGACCGCCTGCCGGCGGAACTGTCCGGCGGCATGAAGCAGCGCGTCGGCATCGCGCGCGCCCTGGCGATCTCGCCGGCGCTGCTGCTGATGGACGAGCCGTTCAGTGCCCTCGACGCGCTGACCCGCGGCACCTTGCAGGACGAGGCGGTACGCCTGGTGGCGGACGCGCATCGGACCGCGTTCATGATCACCCATGACGTCGATGAGGCGATCTTGCTGTCGGACCGCATCGTGCTGATGACCAGCGGACCTGACGCGCGCATAGCGGAGATCGTGGTCAATCCGCTGCCGCGTCCGCGTGTGCGTCAAGACATTCACCGCACGCCGGGTTACTACGACCTGCGCAACCACATCGTGGATTTCCTGGTGACCCGGTCCCGCACCCTGTCGAGCCGACGCCCGGCGGACTGGGACGGCCGCGCGGTCCTGGACACCCGCTTGGATGAGGCTAGCGATGCCTCGCGTGAGACGGCAGCCGCCGATGACTAGGCTGCTGACGGCGCAGTAGCCTCGTTCGGCGTTTGCCTCCGTTTTCGCCTTCCCGACCTTGCCGGTGCGGCAGGACGCATTGCTTGTGCGGTCAGGACATCATCCAGCGAATTGCCAGCCACAGACCGCCATAGAGCGGTGCCGACAGGACGACCGCGAAGGCGATGCCGCGCATCGGGGCCGAGTCATCGCGAACCAGGCTGGCATCATTCACTTCCCGCAGCAGCGGGATGAGTTCAGGCGCTATGTGTTTGCGACCGGGCCGACGCCGATCGCTTTGATCAGAACGGGCATCCTGATCGCTGCCTTTGTCCGGGTGGACGGAGCCATCAGTGACCCATAGCAGTTCGTTGAGATCGGTCATTAGGAGGCCCCTGGTTGCGGAGCCACCTTGCGCCTGGATAGTTACTGAATCCTTAATGCCGGACGGCTCGCCGCCTAACCCGGCTTCTGGTCCGACGCCAGCGGCAGCGGCACCCAGCGCGGCCCGTCGCTGCCTTGGATCAGCATCAACACCGTCTTGCGGTCGGCCTTGCGGAAGCGCTCGACCCGGTCCTGCACGTCGGTCGGCGAGTTGACGGGCTCTTGCTGAACCTCCACGACGACATCGCCGGCCTTCAGGCCCCGCTGCGCCGCCGACCCGTTCGGCGTGACCTCGGTGACGACGACGCCCTTCTGGTCGGCCCCCAAGGTGTACTTGCTGCGCAGGTCATCCGTGATCGTCGCCAGCTTCAGGCCCAACCCGGCGATGTCCACGGCCCGGCTCGGCGCCGGCTTCGGCGGGGTAGGCGCCGTGGATGCCTGCTGTACCTCGTCCGGCAGCTCGGCAATCGCCGCCTGCACCGTGGTCTCCTTGCCGTCGCGCCAGAGGACGACCGGAACGCTCTTGCCGATCGCGGTTTCGGCGACGATGCGCGGCAGCGTGCG
>CAXSFF010000424.1:0-4258 GCA_964236035.1 uncultured Acetobacteraceae bacterium | reverse complement strand
CGGCCCTGACAACGTCAACAACATCCTGGCGCTGGCGTTCGGCGTCCTCATCGTCGTGTTGCTGATCGTTGGCTCGCTGTTCATCATGAGCCATCTCAACCACAACATGATGCCGATGGATAAGGTCCTTCAGATGCAGCGGTGACCGTGGTTCGCTACGGGCA
The DNA here is from genome assembly GCA_964236035.1 of uncultured Acetobacteraceae bacterium. Lineage (GTDB taxonomy): Bacteria > Pseudomonadota > Alphaproteobacteria > Acetobacterales > Acetobacteraceae > CAXSFF01. Next base: position 4,094 of record CAXSFF010000424.1, on the reverse strand, counting down.
ACGCCAACATTCCTTGCGTTACCCGATGTGGTCAGTTCCCGCTTAGCCGCTCCAGGTTGCCGTCCTGCAACAGGTCGCCGATGCGTTCGATGGTCAGGTCGGCGGGCAGGCTGGACGCGATGGCCTTGGCATTGGCGGCGAACTGCCCTTGCCGCGGGAATACCGTGGTCACACGGTCGCCCCAGGCCCGCTTGAACGCCGCGAGGATGCGTACCTTGTCGTCCACCAGGACGTAGCGCGGCGCCGGGAACCGCCGCTCGATGCGCGCCAGTTCCTTGTCCTTGTGAACGCAGATCATCACCTCGCCATCGAACGCGTCCGCCAGCCCCGACCGTTGCAGCTTGCGCGGCTGGAACGTCGCGTCGCCATCGGTGAGCGCCACGGCGTGGCCGATCCCGCGCAATCGCGCCACCACCTCCAGCGCGTCCGGGTACAGCAGGTCGGCGAACGGGTAGTCCATCACGAACGACGCCAGCCAGGTGGCGCGGATGTCGTCCGGCTGCTCGAGCCGGTACTGCTGGAAGGCGCCAAGGTAGTCGCGGTAGCCGACCGTAAGGAACAGGTTTTCCTGGATGGCCCAGTAGCGGTCCTTGCAGGCGGCGCCGGCCTCGCGCTCGATGTGGGCCTTGAGGTCGTCCTGGAAGCAGTCGTTGTTCAGCAGGGTGTTGTCGACGTCGACCAGGAACACGGGGACCGGGAAGACGGGCAGGCCGGCTGGCATGGTCGCAGCTCCGATCAAGACGGCAGCCAAGCTTGGCACCGAAACCTGGCACGAAGCGGCACGCTGCTCAAGCGTCTGGCCGGCTGCAAGGCTGGACTGCCGCCGAGCTTCGGATAGCGTCGCACCATGTGCACAGCCATCCCCTCCCGAACCGCCCTGCCCTGCTGGGAACCCGCGCCATGATCGTCGCTCGGCGCGGGAGCCTGGTCGACGCAATGCGCTACGTCGGGCTGCCGCTGCTCGCCTTGTTCGCGTGGGACGTGCTGATCGCGTTGCTGTACGTCGAACTGGGTCAGAAGTGGGTGGCGCTGAACGACCTGCCCACATCGTTGCTCGGGTCGGCGCTCGCCCTGCTGGTGACCTTGCGCAACAACAGCGCCTATGCCCGCTGGCTGGAGGCGCGGCAGCTTTGGGGCGGCATCGCGCATGGCTCCCGCACGCTGGCGCGCCAGGTCCGGCTGTATCTGCCTGACGACGCCACCGGCCGCAGCCTGGTCAAGCTGCAGGTCGCCTACGCCCAGGCGCTGCGCTGCCACCTTCGCCGGCAGGAACCTTGGGACCAGATCGCCCACCTGGTCACCCCCGCGCTGCGCCGCCGGCTGGATGGATCGGCCAATCTCCCGGACGCGCTGCTGGCCGAGATCGCCGGCCAGTTGGCCACGCTGCGGCGGGACGGGCTGCTGGACAGCGTCCAGCTCGCCGCGTTCGACGGCACGCTGGCCTCGCTCAGCGCCATGCAGGGCGGCACCGAACGCATCAAGTCCACGCCCCTGCCCGGACAATACAGCGTGTTCCTGCGGGTGTTCGTCCGCATGTTCTGCATCCTGCTGCCGCTGGCCATGGTGACCGACCTGGGCCTGGCGACCCCGCTCGGCTCGACCCTGGCCGGGTTCATGTTCCTGGCGCTGGAACAGGTCGGCACGAATTTGGAGAACCCGTTCGATAACTCGGTCCACGATGTCCCGCTGACCGCGATCACCCGCACGATCGAAATCAACCTGCGTGAGGGTTTGGGCGAGAGCAGCCTGCCGAAGCCGCTTGAACCCGTCGCTGGCGTGCTGTGGTGAGCGGCACGACCTTGATGATGGCAAAATCGACTTCTTCGGGTAAACGAGACATCCACGGCGCAGGCCCGGCAACGCATGCCCTGCCCGCGCCCGCCAGGCTATCGTCTTGAACCCTGCCACGGAGGCTTTCCCATGAAGCTCGCATCCTTTCGCGTCGGCGGCGCCACCACCTGGGGCGTCATCGCCGACGGCCACGCCATCGACACGGGCGCCGTGCTGCGCGACCGCTTCCCGGACCTGAAGGCGCTGATCGCCGCCGGCGCCATGGAGGCGGCGGCGGCGGCGATCCCTGGCGCATCGCGCTACGCCCTGTCCGAGGTCGCCTGGCTGCCGGTGATCACGAACTCGGACAAGATACTCTGCGTCGGGCTGAACTACGCGACCCACGTGGCCGAGACCGGCCGCGCCGACGTGGAGAACCCGACCATCTTCACCCGCTTCAACAACAGCCAGACCGGCCATCTCGCCCCGATGCCGCGCCCGCGCGTCTCCGAGGACTTCGACTACGAGGGCGAACTGGCCGTCATCATCGGCAAGCCCGGCCGCTACATCGCGCGCGGCGACGCCATGGCGCACGTCGCCGGCTATGCCTGCTACAACGACGGCAGCGTGCGCGACTTCCAGCGCCACACGCACCAGTTCACTCCGGGCAAGAACTTTCCCGAGACCGGCGCCTTCGGCCCATGGATGGTGACGCCGGACGAGTTCGGCGAGCTGGGGCCGCAGCGGCTGCAGACCCGCGTCAACGGCCAGCTGGTGCAGGACGCGCTGCTGAGCCAGATGATCTTCGGGGTGCCGCAGCAGATCGAGTACTGCTCCTCCTTCACCCCGCTTGAGGCTGGCGACGTCATCGTCACGGGCACACCGGGCGGCGTCGGCGCCAAGCGCCAGCCGCCGCTCTGGCTGAAGCCCGGCGACACCGTCGAGGTCGAGATCGACGGCGTCGGCGTGCTGCGCAACCCCGTCACCCAGGAAGCCTGAGCGGCGTTGGACGGTCTAACCCGTCATTGCGAGCCGCCGCCTGGCGGCGTGGCAACCCAGGGCTGCGCGACGGGCATCCGCCGTGTGGCCCCTGGGTTGCCGCGTCGCAAGCGCTCCTCGCAATGACGAGTTCGCGCTTGTTCATGAAGCGTTCAGTCCTGTGCGCCACAATTATGGGCGGCGTACTTGCCGCCCATGCGCAGGCCAAGACGTTGGTGTTCTGCTCCGAGGGCTCGCCGGAGAACTTCAACCCGGCGATCAACACCACGGGCACCACCTTCACCGCCAGCCGGCCCGTCTACAACCGTCTGGTGGAGTTCCAGCGCGGGTCGACCGCGCTGGAGCCGGGCCTCGCCGAAAGCTGGGACGTTTCGGAGGATGGCAAGGCCTACACCTTCCACCTGCGCCACGGCGTCAAATGGCACTCCAACGCGCAGTTCAAGCCAACACGGGACTTCGACGCCGACGATGTGGTCTTCTCGTTCGAGCGTCAATGGAAGCAGGCCAACCCCTTCCACACGGTCTCCGGCGGCAGCTACGACTACTTCAACGACATGAGCTTCCCCAAGCTGCTCGCCGGCATCGACAAGCTCGACGACTACACCGTGCGGTTCACCCTGACCGCCCCGCAGGCGCCGTTTCTGGCCGACATGGCGATGGATTTCGCCACCATCATGTCCGCCGAATACGCCGACACGCTGCTGAAGGCCGGCAAGCCGGAGCAGTTCGACCAGGTTCCCATCGGCACGGGACCGTTCTCCTTCGTCGCCTACCAGCGCGATTCGACCATCCGCTACCGCCGCTTCGACGCGTTCTGGGGGCCGAAGACGAAGCTGGACGCCCTGGTGTTCTCGATCAACAAGGACCCGGCGGTGCGCCTGGCCAAGCTGCGCGCCAACGAGTGCCAGGTGATGGCGTATCCCAACCTGGCCGACGTGAAGGCGATCCAGGCGGACTCCGCGCTGAACATCCTGTCCCAGCCCGGCCTCAACATCGGCTACCTGGCCTTCAACACCCAGAAGCAGCCTTTCGACGACCGCCGCGTCCGGGTGGCGCTGAGCATGGCGATCGACAAGCAGGCGATCCTGGACGCCGTCTACCAGGGCGCCGGCACTGCCGCCAAGACCCTCATCCCGCCGACGATGTGGGCGTACGACGCCAGCGTGCCGGACTACCCGTTCGACCCGGCGGCGGCGAAGGCGATGCTGGCCGAGGCCGGCCATCCCGACGGCTTCGAGATGGAGCTGTGGGCGATGCCCGTGCAGCGCCCCTACACCCCGGACGCCCGCCGCATCGCCGAGCTGATGCAGTCCGACCTGGCCAAG
>CAXSFF010000423.1:0-4264 GCA_964236035.1 uncultured Acetobacteraceae bacterium | reverse complement strand
CATCGGCGGCTCGACCGGCGAGGCGCAGGAGCGGATCGGCGCCGAGGTCGCGCACAAACTGATCGACTATAGCGACGCCGGGTCGACGATGGGGGCGGTGAACTTCCCGCAGGTGCAGCTGCCGCCGCGCCCGGGGGCGACGCGGTACATCCACGTGCACCGCAACGTGCCGGGCATGCTGGGGCGCATCAACGCCGTGTTCTCCAGCCGCCGGATCAACATCGCCGGGCAGTATCTGCAGACGGACGGCGAGCTGGGCTACGTGGTGGTGGAGATCACCAGCACGGAGAGCTGCGAGGAGTGCCTGGGCGAGCTGCGGGCGCTGGAGGGAACGATCCGGGCACGGCTGATCCGGCTGGCGTGAACAAATAAAGCCCCAACTTCCAGCCGTCATTGCGAGGAGCGCTTGCGACGAAGCAATCCAGGGCAACACGGCAAATGTCCGTCGCGCGGCCCTGGATTGCCACGCCGCCAAGCGGCGGCTCGCAATGACGGAATTTAGACGGTAGGGGTCAAACAGCTCCCGTCCGGCGCCCGATCGGCGGCACGAACAGCGGTGCCGTGTCCCATGGGAACAATATCCACGTATCCTGCGGCACCTCCGCCACGAACGTGTCGGCGCAGCCGCGGCCCTCTGGTTTAGCGTACAGACACGCGAAATGCGCCTTCGGCAGCAATGCCCGCACTACCCGGGCAGTCGCCCCGCGATCCACCAAGTCGTCGACAATGAGAAACCCGGCGCCGTCCCCCGCCGCCGGCGCCGGCTTCAGCACGCGCGGCTCGCCCAGCGTCTCCTCGTCGTATGCCGCCACGGAGATGCACTCGATCAGCCGGCACTCCAGCTCGCGCGCCACGATGGCGGCGGGGATCATGCCGCCGCGGGTGATGGCGACGATCCCCATCCACGGCCCCAGCGGCGCCAGCGTCGCGGCCAGGCTGCGGGCGTCGCGGTGCAGCTGGTCCCAGGTGACGGTCGCATAGTTCTGCCCGCTCAAAACAGCTTGCCGCCGTTGGGGATGGCGAAGTCCGGCCGCACCAGCACCACCGAACCGTCCGTGTCGGGCATGCCCAGCGTCAGCACCTCGCTCATGAAGCCGCCGATGTCGCGCGGCGGGAAGTTCACCACGGCGCAGACTTGCCGCCCGATCAGCTGGTCCGCCGTGTAGTGCACGGTGATCTGCGCCGACGAGCACTTCACCCCGATGCCCGGCCCGAAATCGATCCACAATTTATAGGCCGGCTTGCGCGCGCCGGGGAACGGCTGCGCGTCGGTGATGGTGCCGGCGCGGATGTCCAGCCGGTCGAAGTCGGCCATGGTCACGGGGTCTGTCATCGCGCGATCATGCCGATTGCGCCGGGTTTGCCAAGCGCCCGGTTGCCAAGCCGCCGTCGAAATGGGAGCAATTGTGCCATGCGCGATCTCCACCTTCCCGGACGCAGTCCCGTCTACGCCACCCACGCCATGGCCGCCACCTCGATGCCGGCGGCGACGCTCACGGCGCTCGACGTGCTGCGCGACGGCGGCAACGCGATGGACGCCGCCGTCGCCGCCGCCGCCGTGCTGGCGGTGATCGAGCCGCAGTCGACAGGGATCGGCGGCGATTGCTTCTGCCTGTACGCGGCGTCCGGCAAGCCCGTGGTGGCGCTGAACGGTTCCGGCCGCGCGGGCGCCGGCTATACGGTCGATTGGTTCGAGGAGCGCGGCATCACCGCGATCGACGAGACCTCCGCCCATGCGGTCACGATCCCCGGCTCGATCGGGGGGTGGGAGAAGCTGCTGGCCGCCCATGGCACGCGCGGGCTCGACAGCCTGTTGCAGCCGGCGATCCGCTTTGCCGAGGAGGGTTGGCCGGTGCACCACCGGGTCGCCTACGACTGGGCGATGGCGGCCGGCAAGCTGCGCAAGAACGAGGCGACGCCGTTCCTGCCCGGCGGCCAGGCCCCCAAGCCCGGCGACCTGTTCGCCAACAAGCCGTTGGCAGCGACGCTGCGCACCATCGCCGCCGAGGGCTCGCGCGGCTTCTACGAGGGCGCCGCCGCCGCCGACATGGTCGCCGCCCTGCGCTCGCGCGGCGGGTTGCAGACGGAGGCCGACTTCGCCGCCGGGCGCACCGCCGCCGAGTTCGTCGAGCCGATCCACGCCAGATGGCGCGGCCACGAGGTCTGGCAGTGCCCGCCGAACGGGTCGGGGCTGCTGGTGCTGATGATGCTCGGCATCCTGGAAGGCTTCGAGCCCGCCGGCGACCCGCTCTCCGTCGAGCGGCTGCACCGTCATATCGAGGCCGCTCGCCTGGTCTACCGTGACCGCAACGCCTTCCTCGCCGACCCGGCGCAGGCGGACGTGCCCGTCGCGCACCTGACCAGCTCCGAGTACCTTGCCGGCCTGCGCGTCCTGATCGACCCAGCGCGCGCAATGCCGCACATGCCGGCACCCGGCGAGGCGATGCTGCCGCCGCACCGCGACACCGTCTACCTCTGCGTGGTGGACCGCGACGGCAACGCCTGCTCGTTCATCAACTCGCTGTTCGAGAGCTTCGGCACCGGCATCCTGGGGCCGCAATCCGGCGTCATGCTGCAGAACCGCGGCTTCGGCTTCCGGGTTGAGCGCGGCCACCCGAACTGCATCGCGCCGAACAAGCGCCCGATGCACACCATCCTCCCGGGCATGCTGACCAAGGACGGCCAGGCGGTGATGCCGTTCGGCGTCATGGGCGGCCACTTCCAGCCGATGGGGCAGACGCTGGTGCTCTCCAACCTGCTGGAATACGGCCTCGATATCCAGCAGGCGATCGACCTGCCGCGGCTGTTCCCCTACCAGGGCGGCCTGGAGATCGAGCGCGGCATTCCTGCCGACGTGATCGCCGCCCTGGAGCGCATGGGGCACGTCATCAGGCGCATCGAGAAGCCGCATGGCGGCGGCCAGGCGATCTGGATCGACCGCGCCCGCGGCGTGCTGGTCGGCGGGTCGGACCCGCGCAAGGACGGCATGGCGCTGGGCTACTGATGGAAGCATGCGACCTGCCGGCGACCACGGCGCGCGCGCTGATCGGCCGCCGCGCGCTGTCGCCGGTGGAACTGGTCGACAGTTGCATCGCCCGCACCCTGGCCATCGACCCGGCGGTCAACGCCATGCCGGCCCGCTGCTTCGACCGCGCCCGCGCCGAGGCCGCACAGGCCGAGGCCGCCGTGATGGCGGGCGACGCGCTGCCGCCGCTGCATGGCCTGCCGCTCGGCGTGAAGGACACCCATGGCGCGGCCGGGCTGCCGTTCACCCAGGGCAGCACCTTGTTCCGCGACCGCGTGCCGTTGCAGGACGACCGCCTGGTGGGCGCGTTGCGCCATGCGGGCGCGATCGTGCTGGGCAAGACCAACACGCCGGAGTTCGCCGCCGGCGCCAACACCCGCAACGCCGTGTACGGGGCGACCGGCAACCCCTTCGACCCGGCGCGGTCGGCCGCCGGGTCATCCGGCGGCTCCGCGGTGGCGCTGGCGTGCGGGATGACGCCGCTGGCGACGGGGTCGGACACCGGCGGCAGCCTGCGCAACCCGGCGGCGTTTTGCGGCGTGGTCGGGTTCCGGCCGACGCCGGGCCTGGTGGCGAACGAGCTGCACGTGCACGGCTGGTCGATCCTGCCGGTCGACGGCCCGATGGCGCGCACGGTGCCGGACCTGTGCCTGCTGCTATCGGCGATGGTGTTCGACGATGCCCGCGACCCGCTGTCGGCCCCCGTGCGTGCCCGGGATTTCGCGAGGCCGGACGCTGTGGACCTGCAACATCTGCGCGTGGCGCTGACGCCCGATTTCGGCTTCGCGCCGACCGAGCGGATCGTCAGGCAGGCGTTTGCCGACAAGACCAGCCGCTTCCGCCACGTCTTCGCCCACGCCGAGGATGCCAGCCCCGACTGTACGGACGCCGACGAGAGCTTCGCCGTGCTGCGCGCCGTAGGTTTCCTGGGCAGCCACCTGCAGCGGGTGCGCGACCACGGCGGCCAGGTCGGGCCGAACGTCACCGCCAACGTGGCGGAGGGACTGGGCTACAGCGCCGAGGACGTGTCGCGCGCATTGACGGCGCAAACCCGCATGTATCGCGCGTGGCAGGCGTTTTTCGCCCGGTTCGACGTGCTGCTGACGCCGACCGTGACCATCAGCCCGCGCCCCTGGACGGAATTGTTCCCGGAGCAGATCGATGACCGGGTGATGGCGAGCTACTACCAATGGCTTGGCCTGGTGTATGCGCCGACGCTGGTGGGCCATCCCGCGCTCT
>CAXSFF010000422.1:0-4267 GCA_964236035.1 uncultured Acetobacteraceae bacterium | reverse complement strand
GCCGGCAACGCCACGGCCGTGATGATCCGCTCCAGCACGTCGTCGCCGGCGATCTGAAAGCTTTCGCGGAACTCCTGACGCGGCAGGATCGCGTCGCCGCCCTGCATCGCGTAGGTGCTGACCATCAGGTCCGTCGTGCCGCCGCCGATGTCGATGCTGGCGACGCGCAGGCTGGGCGTGCTCGCCACCTCCAGCCGCACGCGCCCGACCAGCTCCATCAGCGCCCCGGCGTCGCCCTGCAGCCGCTCCGTCACCTCGTTGTGCAGCCAGACGATCTGCGTCGCCGTCGCCTCGTCGAGGTTCGCCAGCACGCGCGGCGGCTGAATGCTGCCGCTCCGCTGCCAGCCCAGCATATCCCAGGCCAGCATCACCGCGCCCTGGGCACGGGCGCGCAGGATATGCTGCTCCGCCACCGGCATGCCCGGCGGCATCGTCATCACCAAGCTGCGCAGATGGCGCGGCTTGTCGGCGTCCCGCCGTTGGGCGCGCGTGCCGGGCGCGTTCATCTGGCCCAATGCCTGCAGCAGGATCTCGGCCAGCATGAAGGTGAACACGCTGCTGCGGCTGAACCGCGCCCGCACCGCCGGCGGGCCGCGCCGCTGCCGCAGCACGCTGCCGTCCTCCGCCACCAGCGCCATGAAGGGGCCGCTGACCGGCGGGTCCGTCGTCACCCCGTCCTGCGCCCGCCCGTTGAACCGCCATCCCTGGGTCGAGGCGCGCTCGTCCCACAGGTAACGCTTGGGGGACGACAGCCCGGTCGATCCCTCGTTGCCAAGCCGCGCGCCGGCGAGCCGCACCGCCTCCGGCCCGACCCGCACCGGGCTGGGCCAGGCAAAGGCGGCGGCGCGGCCGGAGCGCCGGCTCACCGCGTCGCGCCCGAAGCTCGCGCGGGCGAACTCGACCCGGCTGTCGAACGGGCGCTCGTGCACGCACTCCGCCCGCGACAGGTCGCGCAGCGCCAGCGGGTAGCTGTCGGACAGGTTCATGCCCTGGCCCGGATGCTCCTCGATCAGGATGCCGCAGGTCCGCGCGTTGCCGAGGTCCAGCACCAGGTCCACCGCGACCGGCAGGTAGCCCAGGTTGTCCGACACCACGTCCAGGAGCCGCAGCCGCGGCAGGGCGTCCGCCGCCGCGAACAGGCCCAGCATGACCTGGTAGCGCGCGTAATGCTCGCAGCCGCGCGCCAGGTCCTCCGGCCGCAGCTTCCGCCCGCCGCGCGCCGCGGTCAGCATCTCCACCAGCATCTCCCGCAGCCAGTCGCCCACCCAGGCCTCGTTCAGGAACCAGGCGTTGGCGGCAGGGTCGGCGACGAAGGTGAACTCCTGCTGGCGCACGCTGTCGTCCTCCGACGGCGCGACGTATGGCCCGGCGCTGGGCGGCAGCAGCGCCGTGTCGAAGGCGAGCGTCAGCCGGTGGGTGCGGCCCGGCCCCGTGCTGGGATGCGGCACCAGGCGGCCGCGCACCCAGTTGCTCGGCCCCCGCTCATGCGCCTCCTGCCCGGTGCCGCTGCGGGACAGCAGCATGAAGTAGGGAAGCGGCACCCAGCGGCCGAGGTGCATCTCGATGGCCTGCCGGGCGCTGATCGGGTAGGTCTCGTCGGACGGCGGCGCGTCGCGGGTCAGCGGGGCCACAAGCTGGCCGGTCTCCGAGTCCGGCTGCAGCTCGTGCAGCTGCCCGCGCTTCGCGCCGTGCTCGTCCGGCGGCCCGCCCAGCGGCTCCTCCCAGAACGTGCGGGCCTGGCGGGGCAGCGCGTCCGCGTCCAGGTCCACGTCCCAGAAATGGACGCCGCTGTTGGGAATGAGCGTGATCAGCGGGGTCATGCGCGGGATGTCCGGTTTGGGATGGTCATCGCTTGAAGGTGCCCTCGAATGTCGTGCCGTCGGGGTTGCGGCCCTCGCACTGCGCCTCGGCGTCGCTCACCCGGCGGCACAGAAGCTCGCTCTGCCCCATTTGCAGAGTCGGGCCGCTGCATCGTGCGGGTTCGGTGACATGCAGGAGGTCTCCCCGGTCGAACGCCGCAGCCAGCGGCCCGTCGCAGGAGCGGCCATCCTCAAGCGTCTCTGTCTGCCGGCCGGCGCCGTGCTCGTCAAAGCACAGCCGCCAACTGCGCAGCCGCACCATGCTCTGCCGGTCACGCCCGGCGGCCATCTGCGTCGCGAGGCTCCAGCAGCCGTTGAGCATGCCGACGTCGCGCTGTCCCCATTGGCGTTCCGGCAGCGCAGCCCGTGGAGCCGGCGGAGGCGCCGTCGGCGGAGCTGCGGGAGTCGGGCACTGCAACTGCCTGCGCCCGGCCTCCTCCGTCAGCGTCGCCAAAAGGGTGCGCAGTTCCTGCCCGCGGCTTTCCAGCTCCATCTGCCCGCGCATGGCGTCGAGCTGGCCGGGCACGACCGCGCAGGCGGCCGGCGGGTCCACGAGCCACGGCGCCGCCCACGGCAGCAGCAGCCCGGCCGCCAGCGCCAGCGCCGCCAGCATGCCCAGCGCCGCGCCGTAGCGGCCCCAAGGCGCATGCGGCGCGGCCCGCCACGGCACGCCGTCGTCAAGCCGAGCGAGCCGCCCAGAAACGCCTGCGCCAACACCCACGCCGACATCCACGCCAACACCCGCACCCGCGCCCGCATGGCCCCACGCCGCCAGCACCGGCCGGCCATCGACGGCGAACAGGTGGCCCATGTCCGGGATTTCGCGCAGCGCCGGCCAGGCTTCCCGCACGGTGGACGCGGCGCCGCTCTCGGCCAGGCGGCGGATGTCGGACAGGATGGCGCCCGTGGCCAGGTCCAGCGCGCGGCGTCCCTCCGCGGGCAGGTCGGCATAGCGGTTCCGCGCCGCGCCGTCGGCGACCCACGCCGTGCCGCCCTCGCCAGGTTCCGGCCGGGCCAGGAGCAGCGCATGGTTGGGGGACAGATGGCGCGCGATTTCGCCCACGAGCGTCGCGTGCCACGCTGGGAGGTCCCGGCCCAGCGGCAGCAGCGGGCGCAGGGCGCCGGGCGCCGACGCGGCCAGGCGGATCATGGCGGCGCCACCGTGAACTCCGTGACCGCCTGGTTGCGGCGGCCGTTCTGCGCGGTGCCGGTCGCGACCTGATCCGGCTGGCCGTCCCGCCGGACGGTGACGCGGAACGGCGACGCCGGGCGCTCCCGCATGCCGTAGGGATCGACGACGATCCGGTAGCGGCCGGGCTGCGGCTCGGTGAAGAAGACGTTCTCGACCGGGGTGGGCGTCAGGCGCCGCACGTCGCCGTTCGCGTCCACGTCCAGCGTGCCGCCGCAGGCCTGCCGCCGGATGAAGTTGATGTCCACGCCGTCCGGGCACACCACGTGCAGATCGAGGTCGTTGCGGTCGTCCCACGCCAGGATGACCTGGAGCTTGCCGCCCTGCGCGCCTTGCCGCTGCGCCCGCTCGGCGTCCTGGGAGGGCGGCGCCGTGGCCGCGGCCGGCCCGGGCGGGCACATCAGCCGGCGCTGGCCGGCGTCGGCGGCGAGCCGGGCCAGCTCCGTCCGAAGCACCCCCTCGCGCGCCACCTCCTCCTGCAGCCCCTGCGCCAAGCCGAGCTGGCCCGGCTCCAGCCGGCATTGCGGCGCATCGACCGCGAACCAGCCGAACGGGTCGCGCCACAGCAGCAGCCCCGCCAGCACCGGCGCCAGCAAGGAGGCGCCGAGCGCGCCCCACAGCCAGGTCCGCCGCCGCGGCAAGGCGGCGTAGGGGGATGGCGGCGGCGGCAGGATCGCGGCGGGCGCCACGGGCGGCATGGCCCATCCGGTCAGCACCGCCGCGGCGCCGCGTCCGCCGCTCCGCACGTGCCCCCATCCCACGAGGACCGGCTGCCCGCCGCGCACGAACACGCTGCCCTCGCCTGGCCGCGGCAGCGTCAGGCGCAGCATGTCCGAGAGGAAACGCTGGTCCTCCGCGCGGCTGCTGCCCAGCTGGGCCGCGAGCGCCTGGATCTCGCCGACCCGTTGGCCCAGCAATGCCTCTGCCGCGGCGCGCTCCGGTTCCGGCAGGTCCTCCAGCCGGACGGCCGGGCCGTCGCCCTCGGCATACCAATCGACCTCGCCCCGCACCGGGTTGGCGACCGGCTCCGCCAGCAGCGCCGCGAGGGCGGGCGACTTCTGCATCAGCAGCGCGTGCAGGGCGCCCCAGGCCTCGATCACGCTCTGCCCGGCCGCCGCCAGCGGCTGCAGGTCCTGCGAACGGGTTGTGGCGATCAGGAAGCTGGCCATGCCGCGCGCCGCCGCGGATCAGCGCGGCGCCGCGGGCGGGGCGGGCGCCG
>CAXSFF010000421.1:0-4269 GCA_964236035.1 uncultured Acetobacteraceae bacterium | reverse complement strand
TGAATGCACTGACCGACCGGCTAAGATCCTGATGCTGCTAGTCGGTGCGAAACTCTTGTCTTTTTGCATCTCGTCTCATTGGACCTTGATATAGGTACTCATCGACCGTCAGGCATTCCTGTAATGGTGAAAGTTCATGGCATGGTGCCCTGCGGCCAAAGCAGCACGGTGTAGATCAAGGTCTATAGTCAATAAGACTGGTTTTCGCCCTCGACTCTTTGAAGCAAGCCGCAGCAAAATGGTGTCGACCAAGCCAAGTCTGGAATATTCGACGTCCCCTGTTGCAACCTTGCCCGCGACGAAACTTTCCTTACACTCCTTAATAAGAGTGGCCATGTTTGCCATCACGCCCCTACGGTCGTCTCCCTCCATGAAACTACAAAGATTATACGTTTCTGTAAGAGTATGTGGCGTAAGGATTATACCACTGTAGTTTTCTATCAAGTTAATTAATATTGCGAAATCTTCTTCCGTAAACCCACCTCTGCCTTTCAATCGTTTGTGGCTTTCTATTTTTCTCCTGTCATATGTGCCAACAACAAGCAGAACGAGCAAGTTTGCGTCTATCAAAAGTTCTTCTGGTCTCATTAGACTTGGTCAACTTCTCGATTTTTCATCGAGATAGCTGCACCATTTGAGTTTACTGTAACAACCTTATACGTCCTTCTCAAATTGCTATATGAGTTAGACTCCATCTTACTCAAAATCTTAGCTGCCTTGGTTTGACTACGCCCTGAATTCCACGGCCTTGAAAATCCGAGTGTAACAGTCCAATAGTTACCAACTTCATGATACTCTATTTCCTCAAGCCCGAGATTGGTTAATTCTTCGCCTTCATAGAGTTCAGCCACGTATTCTTTCGCAGTCCGTATAGCCTCTCTGCTTTCCATGTTCATATTCCATCCTCGTGGTTCACGATCGTCGTGTCGGCATCTTGGTCTGACGATAGGACATCGAGCAAGGTCACGCGCTTCAAATTTCGATTTCGGAAATGGTGCGCGCGCGAGCCGGGCAGTGATGCAGAGTTCTTTAATCGCGCTAAACTGAGTGTCCGCTTTCAAGCGGCCCACACTGCCCCGTTATGGCCGACGTGGGTCGAAAGCGGACAGACAGACCCAGCCGGATTTCAAATCCAGACGCTACCCACGACGCCTTTTAGTTGCTAATTGGCACCGATATCATAGAACATGACCGTTTTGGAAAGCCTACAGCGTGGATGCCGATGCACGGTCGCAGCACAAAGGCAGCCACGGTATTCTTGCTGCGGCATTGAAAACTGACCTCTCAGCCGTCATTGCGACGAAGCCCAGGAGCCGCATGGAGAGTTTTCGTCGTGCGGCCCTGGATTGCCGCGCCGCCAAGCGGCGGCTCGCAATGACGGGCATCAGTCTCATCTCGCGGCCAACCAGGCGATAGCTGCGTCCCTGAACCACAAGCGCCACCACCTTGGGCGGGGTCAGCGGGTCAGCGGGCAGAGCCGGAACGCCGAGCCGTCGAGGTTGCTGATGATCGGCAGGCAGTCGCCGTCGCCATGCAGGCCGTAGTGATCGAGAGTCTTCTGCGTCGCGGGCGAGCCCGGCAGTTCCAGGCCCCAAAGCGGCCCGCCATGATCGTGGATGGCAGCCTCCACCTGCCGCGCCAGGCCCGTCGTGTCGCCGGGGTGGACCAGGTTGTTGTCGGCGCCGATGAAGCGGACCGCCGGGTCGGCGAAGGCGGCGACGTAGCCGACCGGCTCGTTGGTCAGGATGACGACCATGCTGCCGGGCGGCAACGCCGGCACCGTCACGGCGACGGCGTGGTCCCGCGGCCAGGCGCGGCCCCAGTTCGGGTAGCGGGTGAACAGCAGCAGGAACACGCCGGTCACGGCGCACGCCGTCGCCCAGTGCGGCCGCGTGCGCAGCAGCGGACGCAGGGCCAGCAGCACGGGCAGGCCGCTCAGCAGCTCCAGCGGCGCGATGTAGCGGAAGATCGAGAACTCGAACTGCCACAGCGCGAAGCCGATCGCCATGAACAGCAGGAAGCACAGCGGCGCCCGGCCGATCCGGCGCACCAGGCCCGTCGCCAGGGAGGCGGCGACGGCGAGGTACGCGAACGCCAGCCGCGGGTCGCGCATGACGACCTCGGTCACGATGCGGGTCTTCTGGAACCCCCAGTAGAACGGGTAGGCCAGCACCTGCCCCGGCCCGCGCGGCAGGAAGCGGTTGTCCTCCATCGCGATCGGCGCGTTCCAGGCGGAGTGGAAGATGTTGTTGTAATACGGGAAGATCGGATCGCCGGTCAGCCGGTACAGGTGCAGCCACCATGGCCCGCCCACCGCCAGCGCCCCGGCCAGCACGCCCGCGCCCAGCCGGACAGCCTGCCCGGCCCGCCCCGGCGCACAAACGAGGAAGGCCATGACCGCCCCCGCGACGTACGGCGCCATCGTCAGCTTGATCGCCAGCGCCACGCCGAGCAACGCGCCCGCCAGCGCCGCGTCCCACGCCCCGGGCCGTGGCTTGCCCAGCGTGCGAAGCAGCACCAGCAACCCACCCAGCACGAAACAGCCGCCCGGCATCTCGCTGGCCGAGGTGCCGATGGTCGGCAACCCGGCAGCGCCCGTGACGCCGAACGCCACCGCCAGCGCCGCCAGGCCGGGCCGCGGCAGCAGCAGCAGCCCGATGCGGAACGCAAGCACGGCGCCGACCGCGGACGGCAGGGCGAGGATAGCGTCCAGCAAGTCTGGATGCGCGTTCAATCGCTGCCGCAGCCAAAACGGCGCCAAGTCCGGGCCCGGCGGCAGGAAGCTCTGCATCTGCGCCGGGATCAGGTCGACCCCGGCCGGCTTCCGCAGCAGGGCGAAGGGGTTGTAGATGTGGTAGTTGCGCAGGTCCCAGCTCGCATCCGGGCCGAGATGCACCGACAGCGCCAGGACGCCGACTGCCAGCAGCGCCGGGATGAACCGCTCGGCCACCGTCATGCCGATCAGCCGGGATCGGGCGGCAGGAAGCGTTCGACCAAGTACAGCGGCCGGCCCTTGGTCTCGTTGAAGATCCGGCCCAGGTACTCGCCGATGATGCCCAACGTGACCAGTTGCGCGCCGCCCATGAACAGGATGATCACCAGCAGGCTCGGGTAGCCGGGCACCGGGTTGCCCTCGATCAGGGTGCGCACCAGGATGAACGCGCCGTAGGCCAGCGCGATCGCCGCCGCCGCCAGGCCCAGGTAGGTGGCGACCTTCAGCGGCGTCACGGTGTAACTGGTCAGCCCGTCGAGCGCGAAGTTCCACAGCCGCCAGTAGTTCCACTTGCTGGCGCCGGCGGCGCGCGGGTCGCGGTCGTACAGCACGGCCTCGCTCGGGAAGCCGACCCAGGCGAACAGGCCCTTCATGAAGCGGTGGTGCTCGCGCAGCTGCAGCACCGCCAGCACCACCCGGCGGCTCATCAGCCGGAAGTCGCCCACGTCCGGCGGCAGCTCGACCCGGCCGACGTGGCGCATCAGGCGGTAGAACGCCGACGCCGTGCGGCGCTTGAGCCACGACTCCCCCGCCCGCTGGCGGCGCTGTGCGTACACCACGTCGGCGCCGCGCCGCCACGCCGCCACCATCGCCGGGATCAGCTCGGGCGGATCCTGTAGGTCGGCGTCGATCAGCACCACGGCGGCCCCCGTGGCATGTTCCAGCCCGGCGGTGACGGCGGCCTCCTTGCCGAAGTTGCGCGACAGGTTGACCACGCCGACGCGCGGGTCGGCCTGCCGCAGCGCGCACAGCAGCGCCAGGGTGGCGTCCGTGCTGCCGTCGTTGACGTAGATCGCCTCCCACGGCTCGAGCAGCGCGTCCATCGCGGCGCGCAGCCGCGGGTGGAAGGCGGCCAGCACCTCCGCCTCGTTGTAGGCCGGCACCACGACGGACAAGCTCACGGTACGGAAAGCGGCAGCAGGTTCGCGGCGAGGTCGGCGATCGCTTTCGTGAACGCCGCCTCGCCGTACTGCGCGGCGGCGGCGGCGGCGGCGCAGCCCATGCCGGCGGCCAGCGCCGGGTCGGCCAGCAGCGCGCGCGTGCGCTCCACCAGTTGGCCGAGGCCGTCCACCAGGAAGCCGTCCTTGCCGGAAGCGATGATCCCCCCCGGGCCGCCGCTGTCGAACGCCACGGGGACGCAGGCGGCGGACATCGCCTCCACCACGGCGATGCCGAAATGCTCGGACAGCTCCGGCTCGGCCGCCGGGTCGCTGCCGAGGCCGGTCAGGTGCCAGTAGACGCTGGCGTCGGCGTACAGCCGCTCCAGGCCCGCGGCG
>CAXSFF010000420.1:0-4280 GCA_964236035.1 uncultured Acetobacteraceae bacterium | reverse complement strand
GTCCAGCACCGCTAGGTCGGCCGGGCGCTGGGTCAACCCCTGCAACGCGCTCTCGCCGTCGGTGTAGGTGCGCACCAGGAAGCCTTCCGCCTCCAGCGTCATGCTGACGGAGGTGAGGATGTTGCGGTCGTCGTCGACCAGGGCGATCGTGTGTTTCATGAGGGGCGCGCCTTCGGGGGATCGCAGGCAGGGTGGCGGCCAATTGTGGCGCAATACGGACCGGGACGGGAACAGAAGATGGCAGCATCGGACGTAGTATGGCAGGCGCGCACCCTGCTGCGGTCGGCGCGGATGGCGACGCTGGCGACGGCGCGCGACGGCCAACCGTTCGCGGGCCTGGTCACTCCCGCCTGCGCGCCGGACCTAAGCGTGCTGCTGCTGCTGTCCGGGTTGTCCGAACACACCCGCCACCTCGACGCTGACCCGCGCTGCGCCGTCATGGTCGTGGGCGACCCCATCGATGCCAACCCGCAGACGGCGCCGCGGCTGACGGTGCTGGGCGAGGCCGCCCCGGAACCCGACTCCGCCCTGAAGGCGCGCTGGGTGGCGCGGCACCCGTATGCCGCGTTCTATGCCGGGTTCGCCGATTTCCGGCTGTTCCGCGTGCAGCCGACCGGCGGGCACTTCATCGGCGGCTTCGCCAGCGCCCACCGCTTCGCCGCCGCCGAGCTGGTAGCCGACCCCGACGCCGTCGCGGCGGTGGCGGCGGCCGAGTCCGGCATCATCGCCCACATGAACGCCGACCACGCCGACGCCATCGCCCGCATGGCCGGCGGCGACGGCTGGCGGATGGCGGCGGTCGACGTCGACGGCTGCGACCTGGCGCGCGGGGAGGAAGCGGTGCTGCGCGTCGCGTGGTCGGCCCCCGTCGCGGATGCCGGCGGCGTGCGCAAGGAGCTGGTGCGCCTGGCCCGCGCCGCCGGACCGCCGGATCAGTAGCCGCCGGTGGTCGCGTGGAAGGTCTCGGTTCCGTGGGCGTTGTCGATGTGCTGGGGCGTGCAGGCCTGCGCCAGCAGCAGCGTGAGCGCCAGCATCATCCAGGACGTGGCGTGGCGGCGATTAGGCGGATGGGGCATCTGTTCTCTCCAGGAACCGTGTCCAGCCCATGATCGGGCCAGACCGCATGGCTTATGATATAGGCCGGTGGACCCCGAAAGCAGGTCCAGCACATCGCACCGCACTGGGAGGCGGTGTATGCAGCCACGATCCCCTGCGGCAAGAATCGGTTCTGCGGGTGCATGGATGGCACGTGAACCAGGTGGCAGCAGGACCCGGCGATGATCCAGATCAGCAGGACGGCATGGATCGAGGAAGACGAGGTCCATGAGACGTTCATCCGGTCGTCCGGGGCAGGCGGGCAGAACATCCAGAAGGTGGAGACGGCGGTCCAGCTCAAGTTCGATGTCCTGAAGTCTCCGCATCTGCCGGCCCATGCGTACGAGGCGCTGAAACTGCTTGCCGGGCGCCGCCTGAGCAGGTCCGGCGTGCTTACGCTGACCGCCCAGCAGCATCGGACCCAGGAGCGGAACCGGGCCGACGCCTTGGCCCGCCTGGTGGCTTTGCTGCGTGAGGCGGTCAAGCCGCCGCCGCCGAACCGGCGCCCGACCCGGCCGACCCTGGGTTCGGTGAAGCGTCGGCTGAATGACAAGGCGGCCCGGTCGAAGACGAAGTCGGCGCGGAGGCCGGCTCCGCCGGAACGGCAATGATGAGCGCACGCCGCGCTGGCCAGGCTCGGCGCTGACGACCTGGAGCCGACCCTCGACGTGACCAAGGCGGTCTGCGTGCGCGAAGGGCTGACGCTTGGCGAGTAGCGGGCTAGTGTCGCCAGGCCTGTGGAAGGATGCCGATGGACATGACGCTCGACGCGACGCCGGAGGATGTCGGCCTGTCGTCGCCACAACTGGAGCGCGTCGGCGCCTGGGCGCAGCGCCTGGTGGACGACGGCAAGCTGGCCGGGCTGACCACCATGGTGATGCGGCGGGGACGGACGGCGTACCGGCACAGCTGCGGCATGGCGGACCGGGCGGCGGGGCTGGCGATGGCGTCCGACACCATCGTGCGCATCTATTCCATGACCAAGCCGCTCACCTCCGTCGCCGTCATGATGCTGTACGAGCAGGGCCTGTTCCAGTTGGACGACCCGGTGAGCCGCTTCCTGCCATGCTTCGGCGGCATGCGGGTGGCGTCCGGCGGCCAAGGCGGCAAGATCGACACCGTGCCGGCGATGCGCGACATCACCTTCCGCGATCTGCTGACGCACACCGCCGGGCTGACCTACGGCTTCATGCACTCCACCCTGGTCGACGCGCTGTACCGCGACGAGGGCATCGACTTCCAAACGTCGGAGCGCACGCTGGGCGAGTTGGTGGAACACGCCGCCGGGCTGCCGCTGCTGGCGCAGCCCAGCGCCGAATGGAACTACAGCATCGCCACCGACGTGCTGGGCCACCTGGTCGCCGTGATCGCGGGCGAACCGTTCGGCGAGTTCCTTGCGCGCCGGGTGATCGGCCCGCTCGGCATGGCGGACACGGCGTTCCACGTGCCGGAGGATAAACTGGGCCGGTTCGCCGCCAACTACAGCCGCGGCGCAGATGGCGCCTTGCAATTGGTCGACGACCCGGCGACCAGCCGCTACCGCGCCGCGCCCACGATCTGCTCCGGCGGCGGCGGGCTAGTGTCCACGGCGGGCGACTACCTGCGGTTCTGCCGGTTCATGCTGAACAAGGGCGAACTGGACGGCGTCCGCCTGCTCGGCCGCAAGACGGTCGAGCTGATGACCAGCAACCACCTGCGCGGCGACATGGCGGCGATGGGCATGCCGCGGTTCAGCGAAAGCTCCTACGAGGGCGTCGGCTTCGGGCTGGGGTTCTCGGTGATGCTGGACCCGGCGCGGGCGCAGATCCTGGGCACGCCCGGCGAGTACGCCTGGGGCGGCGCCGCGAGCACGGCGTTCTGGCTGGACCCGGCCGAGGAGATGGCGGTGGTGCTGATGACCCAGCTGTCGCCCTCCTCCACCTACCCGATCCGCCGCGAGCTGCGCGTGCTGACCTACGCGGCGATACTGGACTGACCAACTGCTCCTCCTCCCCTTGCGGGAGGAGGGGTGGCCACATCAAACACCCTGCGCGCGGCTACCCCCTCCCGCAAGGGGAGGGGGAAGGAAACGCTATCCAAGCGCCCGGCAGCAGCGTTCGATCTCGTCCTCGTCGTTGTAGTAGTGCAGCGAGGCGCGCACCCGCGGCAGGCCACCGCTGAACCGCGACCAGCCCGGCGACGACACCGACACGTTGATCTCAGCCGCCTGCAACCGTGCCATCACCGCCGCGGGCGGGTCGCTGGTCGAGAAGGTGACGATGCCGCTGCGCACAGGGCCGCGGTCGTGCACCGTGACGCCATGCTCCACCAGGCGGATGCGCAACCGGGTCGCCAGCGCGTCGATGCGGGCGCGGATCGCCGGCAGGCCCCAGCGCAGCGCGTCGTCGACCGCCGCACCCAGGCCGAGGCGGTTGGCAGCCGACGCCTCCCAGCTTTCGAAGCGGCGGGCGTCGGGACGGATTTCGTAGGCGTCGGGCGCGGTCCAGATGGCGGCGCGCATGTCCAGCACGGGCGGGTCCAGCCGTTGCAGCCAGTCGCGGCGCACGTATAGGAACCCCGTGCCGCGCGGCCCGCGCAGGAACTTGCGCCCCGTCGCCGACAGCATGGTGCAGCCGATCGCCGCCACGTCGATCGGCATCTGCCCCACGCTCTGGCACGCGTCGAGCAGGAACGGCAGCCCGTGCGCCGCCGCCAGCGCGCCCACCGCCGCCACGGGGTTGACCAGGCCGTTGTCGGTCGGCGCATGCGTCAGCGCGATCAGCCGGGTGCGCGGGCCGATCAGCGCCGCCAATGCCGCGACATCCACCTGGCCGTCGGCGTCGTCCGGCGCCAGGTCGATCACGACGCCCTGCCGCCGGGCGGTGTGCAGCAGGGTCAGCATGTTGCTGGCGTATTCCGCACGCGCGATCAGGATGCGGTCGCCCGGCGCCAGGGCCAGCGCGGTGAAGGCGATGTCCCAGGCGCGGGTGGCGGACTCCACCAGCGCGATCTCGTCCGGCGCGGCGTTGAGCAAGCGGGCCACGGAGACGTACACCGCCTCGGCGCGCTCGGACGCCTCCGCCAGCGCGCGGTAGCCGCCGACCTGCGCCTCGCGCTGCAGATGGCCAAGCACGGCGTCCAGCACGGGGCGCGACGGCAGCGCGGCGCCGGCGTTGTTGAAATGCACCATCCCCTCGGCGCAACCC
>CAXSFF010000419.1:0-4282 GCA_964236035.1 uncultured Acetobacteraceae bacterium | reverse complement strand
GGACGGACAAGATGGAGGGCGACGGCGCGACGCCACGCGCGTTGCTGCCGCTGCGCCGGGTGTTCTACCGGGCCGACCGGGAGGCGATCCCGCGGGCCAGCGTGCCCGTTGAACCGCTCTGCGAGGCAGACGGCTGGTGCGATGCGCCCGGCGACCCGCGCTACAACCGCCGCGTCACCCTGCCCTACTCCGGACGCCATGAGTGCCTGTGGCGGCAGGATGGCGTCTACGACCTGATCGGCGTGCTGGGCTGGAACGACGCGCCCGTGGTGTCCGGCCGCGGCTCGGCGATCTTCCTGCACGCCGCGCGCTCCGACTTCACGCCGACCGAGGGCTGCATCGCACTCGCCATGGCAGATTTGCGACGGCTGCTGGCGGCCGGCCTCAGCGGGGTTGCGGTCGAGGCGCCGGACCGCGGGTGAGTCCCTTCTCGGCAAGCGCCGCCAGATAGGCCGCCCAGCGAGACGGCTGCTCGCGCCCCAGCTCCAGCAGGTAGCTCCAGGAGTAGATGCCGGTGTCGTGCTTGTCGTCGAACAGCACGCGCACCGCATAGTGGCCGATCGGTTCCACGCTGGTGATGCCGACATCCTGCTTGCCGGCGACCAGAACCTTTTCCGCAGGTGAATGGCCCTGGACCTCGGCACTGGGGCTTTCCACCCGCAGGTACTCCGCCGGGTAGCTGAAACGCTCGCCGGTGTCGAAATCGACCTCCAGCCGGCGGCTGGCGCGGCGAACGCGAACTTCGATCGCCTTGGTCACGCGGTTGCTGACCGGGTCAATCGAGCACCCGCGCCTCGTCCGGCAACATGATCGGGATGCCGTCGCGCACCGGATAGGCCAGGCCGGCGGTGCGGCTGATCAGCTCGCCTGCCGCGCGATCATATGCCAGAGGCCCCTTGGTCAGCGGGCACACCAGGATCTCGAGCAGCCGAGGATCGATCTCCGCACCATCCCTGGCGATGTCAGCATCCGACATGAACGCGATCCTTAACTGAGTGTCCGATCCGAACGCTCGTCGAAGCCGCCATGCGCGCCCATCTGCAACAGCGTCATCAAGGTGTCGATCCGCACCGCCAGGGTGGGCGCCTCCAGCAAGGCCTGCTTCTCGACGGGGCCGAACGGGCAGACCATGCACAGCGTGATGACCAGTTCGGCGCTCTTCATCTCGTCGATCGCCTCCCAGTTCGCGTCGAAGCCGTTGGCGGTGAAGTAGGCCCGCAACGCGGCCAGCAAGGTCTCGCGCTGCGCCATGGTGTCGTCTGGCGGGTCCATGTCGTTGGCGAAGCGCGAAAAGTCGCCCGCCACCCGGCGATAGCCCCGCCGCAGGCCGAGTTCGTTCACCACGTCGAAACGGATGACGCCGTTGACCGCGATCAGGTAACGCCCGTCCTCGGTCTCGCTGAACGACGACAGCCGGCCCAGGCAGCCGACGCCGAACAGCGACGGGCCGGTGACGCCATCCTGCTGGCGGACATCCGGCTGGATCATGCCGAAGATGCGTTGGCCGGCGAGCGCGTCCTCGACCATGGCCAGGTAGCGCTTCTCGAAGATGTTGAGCGGCAGCTTGCCATGCGGCAGCAACAGCGCCCCGTGCAAGGGGAAGACGGGGAACTCCGTCGGCAGGTCCTCGTGAGAGAAGGCGCTGGCATCCATGAGGGGAAATCCCTGACGTCAGCTGAACAACAGGGCCGACAGCTTGCGCCGGGCTGCCATGGTGACGGGGTCGGCAATGCCCCATGCCTCAAAGAACTTCAGCAGCTGCAAACGCGCGGCCCCCTCGTTCCAGCCGCGGTCCTGACGCATGATCTCAAGCAGCGCCGCCGCCGCCTCCTCACGCTCGCCGGTGGCGTTCAGGGCGGTGGCGAGCTCATAGCGGGCGGCGTGATCAGACGGGTCGGCAGCCAAGCGCCGATGCAGTCCCTCCAACCCGGCGGCGGCGTCGCGGCCCTCGGCGGCCAGCGCCAGCGCCGCCCGGGCGCCGGCGATCTCGGCATGCTGGGCGATCTTCTCCGGCACCTCGTCGAGGGTCGCCTGCGCCTGGTCGTCCTCGCCCAACGCGAGCAGCGCCCGCGCCAAGCCGCCCCACGCGCTCGGGTTCTCCGGCTCCTGCTGCAGCACGGCGCTGAACAACTCGCCGGCGTCCTGCGCCTGGCCCTCTTCCAGCGCCGCCTGCGCCTCCGCGAGCATGTCGGCGGACGGCATCGCCGCGCCCGCGAGCTTCAGCACCTGCTCGACGAACCGCTTGACCTCGCTTTCGGGCAGCGCGCCCTGGAACACGTCGGCGATCTGCCCCTGCCAGAAGGCCGCCACGGTCGGCACCGACTGCATCGGCAGGCCGATCCGCGCCAGTTGCTCGACGAGGGCGCGGTTCTTGTCGATGTCGACCTTCACCAGCTTGAGGCGCCCGCCCGCTGCCCGGGTCACCCGCTCCAGGACGGGAGTCAGCTGCTTGCACGGGCCGCACCAGGTGGCCCAGAAATCCACCAGCACCGGGGTGTGGCGCGATGCCTCGACGACCTCCTTGACGAAGGTGGTCTGGTCGGCGTCGACGATGAGATCGGCCTCCGCGCCCAGCCCGGCGTTGGCGCCCGGTAGGTTCCTGGCGTTGGACGC
The DNA here is from genome assembly GCA_964236035.1 of uncultured Acetobacteraceae bacterium. Classification (GTDB taxonomy): domain Bacteria; phylum Pseudomonadota; class Alphaproteobacteria; order Acetobacterales; family Acetobacteraceae; genus CAXSFF01. The sequence continues at coordinate 1,669 of CAXSFF010000419.1, read as the reverse complement.
TGTCGCGGTCGATGGCGTTCTTCCGAGAATGGTGTCCATTGTCTTGTTCCTGCTTGCGCCTGCGGTCGCGCATCGTTTCGGGCAACTGATCGATATAGATGTAGCGGATGGGTCCGGCTGCAAGCATCGTGGCCGGGCAAGTGCGAACCATGCCGCCGCCGGGTGCCTGCGTCCAGCCAATTGGCGTCAAGGGTCGGGCCGCTTGCAATCTGCGCCAAAGCCGCCTAGTTACCGCCGCCGGAGCGCGGGCGTAGCTCAGGGGTAGAGCACAACCTTGCCAAGGTTGGGGTCGAGGGTTCGAATCCCTTCGCCCGCTCCAGGTGTCCCAAGTTGTCACGATGGTTCAGAGAAGCGTCTCCATGTCTGGCGGCGAACTCCCATTTAGTGGCGCCCACATGGCGTGCATCGCTTGGTTTGCAGTTCCGGGGCTGTCGGGACGGCGTAGGCATCGACAAGCAAAGCTTCCGCGTGTTCGACGCCGTCAGCCAAGCGGCCGAGGCACCCATTCGACACCTCCCCAACCAGGAGGCTTGCCGTGATACTCAAGGAGAAAAGATGCGGCAGCCGCATGCCGCCGCTGCTGCAATGGCTGCCCACCCACGCCCTGCCGTCGCTGCTCTCCATCCTGGCCACCTACGCGGTCTTGCGGCTGGCGCAACGCAAGCGGCTGCGACAGGCGGTCTTGGCCCACATCGACGTGCCCGAGCTGTCGACGGGCAGGAAGATGGCGGCCTTCGGGATCGGTGTGACGGCGGTCGTGCTGCTGGCGTCGTCGGCCTTCGACACCCAACTCGGCTTACCGACCTTCCTCGCCGGCGCCGCATCGGCGATCCTGGTCCTGACCCGGTCGAAAACCTGCCCGCTGACCATCGTGAGAGGCATCTCCTGGAGCGTGCTGCCGCTGGTCGCCGGGCTGTTCGTCCTGGTGGAGGCGCTGGAGAAGACCGGCATAACCGGCGATCTCGCGGCCTTGTTGCACGGCTTGGCGCATCGGTCGGCGACGCTGGCGGCCTGGGCGTCCGGCGCCGTGCTCGCGATCGGGTGCAACCTGGTCAACAACCTGCCGGCTGGCCTGGTCGCCGGGCGCGTGGCCGAGATGGCCAAGGTGCCCGACCATGTTCGCGCGGCGGTGCTGATCGGCATCGACCTGGGGCCGAACCTGTCGGTCACGGGGTCGCTGGCCACCATCCTGTGGCTGACTGCGTTGCGGCGGGAAGGCCAGAGCGTGAGCGCGTGGGCTTTCCTGAAACTGGGCGCCCTGGTCATGCCGCCGGCGCTCATCCTCGCGGTCGCAGGCGCGTTCGCGTTCGGCTGAACCCAAACCTTGGAAGCTTCCATGCAGAACATCAGCTCGGCCTGGCTCTATCCCCTCATCCTGATCGCGGAGGCGTTGCAGGCCTGGGGCCCGCCCATGAACGGCGCGCTGCGCAAGTCGCTGGAGAACCCGTGACTGGCCAGCACCATCTCGTTCCTGCCCATCGTGGCGTTCCTGCTGGTGCTGTTCTTTTGCCTGCCGAACCCGATGCCGACGGCCAAGGGAATCAGCACGATGCCCTGGTGGGCGCCGCTCGGCGGGCTGCTCGGCGCGTTCGCCGTGGTCATGGGCCTGCTGTTCGTCGACAAGATCGGCGCCGGGCCGTTCGCTGGGCTGACCATCACGGCCAACATT
>CAXSFF010000418.1:0-4304 GCA_964236035.1 uncultured Acetobacteraceae bacterium | reverse complement strand
ACGGGCTGGTCACGCCGATTTCCTTGCCGATCGCATGCAGGGCTTCCTTCTCCGGAACGCCAGCAGCGCGCATCGCCTCGAAAGCCCGGAAGTCCTGCATCTTGTCGGTAGTGGCCTCGAACGAGTCGAAGGCATTCCAGCCTTGTCGTTGCAGTCCGAGGGCCGTCGGAACAAGGTTCATCGCTTTCGTGGAAGAGAGGCGCCGCGCGTCTATAGAGGCACGAGCCTCCGCTGATTGAACAAAGTCCGCGTCGCCATTGAACGGCTCTTGTGGATCCCGTGGATCGAGACCGAGCGATAGGCTGATCAGGCCTTGCGTGACTGCTAAGAGATACTCTGCGACCCACCCTGGGATCGAGAACTCCGGACCTACTGGCTTGTCCAGCATGCTGCCCAGATGCGAGTGGAACTGCGCCTCCAGCGCTCGCCACGCGTACATGGGGTTCTGCGTTCTCTCGGCGAGTTGGCGAAGCCGCTCGATGTGGGCTTCCGGATCCGGCCCATCTGGCAACGCTGGTTGGCTCGTGTCCGGATGATTGTCGTTGTCCACTTGGCACCTCTGCAGCGCGCCTGCCTGCCAAGCCTTGCCCATGCTGCTGCCGCCGGCAATGGCGGCTTGTTGCGGCAGATGTCGAGACGGTCCACCGCTTTTTCATGCTCTAACCTCGGCCAGGTCGCCCAGCACCGACCAAGCCAGCACGTCATGGCGTCGAGTCGCCCCGCCGATTCGCGCTGCCTTCACGTCCGGTTCGTCCAGGGCCAGTAGTGCCTGGCAAACCCGTGCCTTGGCGCGGACGCCGGCCGCGGTGCGCGCCCGCAGCTCGGACACCCGGATCACCGCGTCGTGCAGCGCGTCGTTCGCCGGCTCGAACACGTCGTCGGGCACGTCCGCGATGTGCTCCAGGCGAGCGACTTCCTGCACCGCGGCAGCGAACACCGCGCAGGCGGCCAGCAGCTCGGCGTCGACTGGCGGCTCGGGTTGGGCCGGGGCAGCAGCGGCCGCGGCAAGCAGCACCGCGGCGGACCCGCGCAGCATGGCGCGGCGGTTCGTGGCGAGGATCTGCGCCATGTCAGGCGACCCCCGCCACGGTGTCGCGCACGATCGCGCCGATGAGCTGGCTGTTCCAGCAGCCGTCTTGGGTCCAACAGGGATCTTTGTCCCACGCCAGCAGCGTCCGGGCACGGGCGGCGCGGCCCTGCGCGGTGGTGGCCCACAAGGTGCAGATGCGGTCTAGCAGCGGGTCCTGCGCGGCGCGCAAAGGCTCCTGGACGATGTCCCGGGCCTTCTCCCGGGCAACCTCCTGCGCATGTGTCAGATCCTCGCTGGGCACGACGTACGTGGCATCGATCTGGTCCTGCAGGGCGTCGCACTCGGCGCACAGGCCGATCAGCTCGGCGTCCGGGCTGGCGGGCCGCGCAGGCGGGTTGACGGCCCCGGCCATCAGCTCGTGCAGCAAAGCCGCGGCGTAGGTGTCCACGTCATCGAAGGGCTCGCCGGGGCAGTGGCGCTCGATCATCAGGAAGTGCCCGACACGCGCCTTCGCCTGGAGCCCGGCGGCCGACATGGCAGCGGTGGCGCTGATGCGCTGCACCAGGTCGTCTCGTGCATCTATGAGGGAAACCATGTCGTCGTCGTCAGACAGCGCCTCGGCCGAAGCATCGAAGCGGAAGAACTCGGCGCACAGAGCGATCAGCCGGGCGTCCGGGTTCACCAGCGCGGGGGCCGCCTCGCCCGGGTCGGGGAGCACGACGGCGGCACCGAACGCCGCGCCGGACAGGGCAGCCAGGATGCTGCCGCCGACCAGGTGTCGGCGCGAGGGCGCGATCACTGCCCGGCGCGTGCCGAGCGTGGTAATGGATTCAGTAGCCATGATCCGAGTGTCCTTCGGGTTGCGGTTAGGCCGGGTCAGGTGTTGGACGCACCTGGCCCGGCTGTTCAGATTAGCTTTTGAGCCAAGCCTCCACGTCAGCCAGAGTGAGTGAAAAAGCTACGGGCGACGCACCAGCGACAACCGAGTTCGTGGCAGCGTCGACGATCATGTACCCGCCAAAGTCGATGGCTCGGGGATCACGGCGTCGACTTTTATGCAGCACGAGGCCCCGCCGATCCAACGCTCGCCTGACTCTGTTTTCCAAGACCTTCTCCTCGGTCATGTCTCACTCTGGGTTTCATGGCGGGTTCTCTGATGCCAGAAGTGATGCTGGAAGGCAAGCCCGAAATGATGCTATAAGAGCCATGGCGTGTTTTCCCGGTTATCCGCACTGCCCTGGAAGCCGCCGGTATCGAGCTTATTGAGCAGAATGAGGGAGGCTAGGTGTGAGGCTCAAAGGCACGTTCGCATGACACGCTCGACGTCCGCAGCACTCGTGGCCACGGCCCATCACGAGGCCGGCCATGTCATCGCAGCGATCACGCAGGGCATACACTTCGCCCACGTCACGATCAGACCATCAGGCGATGCCGCTGGGCATGTGCGCTATCTGGCTCACGCCCGGTCAATCGGCCAGGTGCACAAGCGAGGGATCGTTGCTCTGGCCGGCGAGGCGGCACAGCGGCGCCATAATCCGCGGAGCATCCGAGGGCATCACGGGTGGGGCGATCGGCGAGCTGTTGTAAGCTACGCGCTGGATTGCACGGGGTCGTCGAGGCAGGCAGAGGCCATGGCCAAGCTCTGGACTATCCAGGCCGAGGAGCTGATCGAACATCGTTGGGCAATGGTTTCGCGAATCGCAAACCTACTGCTTGAGCGGCAAAAGATGTCAGAAAGCGAGTGCCGCGAGGCAGTATTTCCGCAGAGGATCACCACCTCTGCTATCCAGCAAGTCAGCTAAACGCCACTTAGGCATAGGCGCCGCAGTCGACTGCCGCTCTGGTTTATAGCCAGAGCGGCAGCGGTCTTTGTCAGCCTAGTAAGGCGCCGCTCCAGATCTTCTCCTCGACGCCTTGCGCAAGACGATCCGGGTAGAACTCCATTCTTTGCTTCGTCGTGGAACTGGACACGGCGCCGGCGTGGTTGTCTTTCTCAGAACACCAAAGCCGATATTTCCGGACATCGCTTCGGGCCACGTAGTTTCGACCGCGTGTCGGGCCATAAGCCCTGGCCTGTCGTACGGTGCCCGAACAACATGTGCCGTCTGCATAGACAAACGGGCACGGGATCGCGTCTGAGGCCATGCGGCCCTCCATACTTCGAGATTTCACAGTGAGTGGGCGGAGCGCGAGGCCCCGCCCTAGACCGCTTCTGGTAATCATCGGTCGTATGGACCCGAGAGTGGGTCAAAGCGGGTTTACCGCTGCAGGGATGTTCCATGGCCGGCAGAGGCCCTGTCAAGCATCTTGGGTGCCGGTCGCACACCGACTTGCCGACGCGAGCCGCCCCGGTGCTACGCTTGCCCGCATGACAGCCTCCGTCCCGCTCCGCGCCTTCCCTGGCATCCTCTACGCCGGGGACGGGATGCGCTTGGCAGGCTACGGGCCCGACACCTTCACCAATGCCCAGGGCGACGCACTGCCGTTCAAGGCCGTCATCCACGGTAAGCCACCCAGGCCCGGCGCGGGTTCTGAGATGCGGGCAGGCGATCGCATCTGGGTGTTGCCGGACAGCCTCGGCACTCCGCCGGAGATCCCGCCGCAACTGCTGCTGGAGCTGGCCAGCATCGTCGGAGGCGGCGGGCAGGTCGGGCTGGCGGCGCGGGACGGCGCCGAGGGCGTGCGGATGCGCGACATGCTGGTGCTGCTGCTATCACCCCCGGAAGGCCAGGCATGATCGCGGACTTTCCTGGCCTGACGTTCGCGACCTTGTCCTATGCGCACCACCACGGCGGTGGTGCTGAGCGTGCTGTTCGTGTGGGCCAGGTCACGCGATCGGCGGGGCTGGTGGCGTTCCGGGCTGGTCCGGGACACTCTGCCGGCGGAGGATCTCGCATGGCCGTCACTCCAACCTGCTACCGCGTCGCCGACCTCGCCGAGCGCTGGTCGTGCTCGCACAGCAAGATCCGCACCCTGCTGCGTGACGGCGTGTTGCCCACGCTCCAGCTCGGCACCATGCTGCGCATCCCGATCACTGCCGTGGTGGCGTATGAGGCCCGATGCCTACAGCAGGTCGAGTCTGCGCCCGCTTTCAGTTCACCAGGCTCGTCGGTACCGTCGGCCAGCACTCCGCCGACAACAGCCATTATCGCTTTACGGCACGAACGAATGATGCGGAAGGCGCGACGGCCTTGAATGGCTGATCCGGACGCGGCTGAGCTAGAGCAGAATCCGATCATTCTGGCTCATACCCTGCTGCGGTGAAGTAGCTGGC
>CAXSFF010000417.1:0-4313 GCA_964236035.1 uncultured Acetobacteraceae bacterium | reverse complement strand
GTGGCGTCGGTGACATCCTGGGTCGCCTGGGCGGCGGCGACGTAGGTTTCGCTCGGTGTCTGCACGGGAGCGCCTCCTGGGTGTTAGATCAGACGCGGCGGCGGCGGGCGGCGAAGAACTGGAGCTTCTGCTTGACGGCGGCATCGCCGCGCCAGGCGCCGGCGGCGGCCAGCTTGAAGACCGCGCCTTCGTATTGATAGGTGCTGACGCTGCCGTTAGCCTCCGTGACATACTGGTACAGCGTGCTGACCGGCATCACCCCGTTGGTGTGATAGGCCTGTTCGTTCGCGGCGATGAAATCGTCGACCGCGCTGTTGCCACGCTCGATCTCGAACGAACCCTCCCAGCCTTTGGGCAGTTCGGCGGCAAGCTGGGTGCCATCGAGGCGATCGATGCGGATCGGCTGAGTCATCTGCGCGCTGTCGAACCCGGTGACGTGCGACAGGTCGATGCGCCCGGACGCGGCGATGACGACGAGCTGCAGTCCCGGCCTAAAGAAAAAGCGTTGGTAGGCATGTGAAGACGCTCCTGTTCTGGACGTGAGGCTTAATGAACTTGGCCGTTGGGGAGCGTCTGACGGCTGACCTGAACGGTCTGGCCACCTTCCATGTTGACGATGAACTTCTCGTTGATCGCCTGGTACTGGATCTGTGCGTCGGACTGGACATAGCCGAGCCCGGTGCGGCTGTTCGGGTTGTTGGTGGTGTCGCACACGACGCTGAACGGCAGCGACCCGTCCGTGCTGCCGAGGATGCTTTGGCTGAGCAAGTTCTGCAGGAAGCTGAGCTGGGTGGCCCGGATGCGGCCGAACAGCGTGCTGTTGATGACCTGGCCGACATACTGGCCCATGCCCGCGGCAAGGGTGCTGGCGATGTAGTTGGTCAGCCGGGTGTAGTTGTCGCCGTTGGTGGCGGCATTGCTGCTGGAGTTGTGCCCGCCGCGCACGCCCCAGTAATTGCCGCCGGGCTGCGGATTGGCCACCACGTCGATGCCGTTGCCGAGCAGGGAGGCAAGTTCCGCGCTGCTGTAGGCAAGGTTCTGGCCGGAGCCGGGCGCGCCGGATTTCTGCGTGCCGACCACGCCATAGAGCGGCTTGTTCAAGCTGGACTGCTCCGGCGACAGGTTGGCGAGCCGGCCCGCCGTGAAACCCTGCGGCGAGACCAGGCGGATCGAGCCATTGGTCTGGTCGTTCCAATAGACCCAGTCGCCGAACATCAGCTTGACGCTGTACGTGTCGAGCCCGGCGGTCTGCTTGGTGAAGATCGCATTGGCGATGGTGTCGCCCGCGGGGCCCGTGGCGATCACGTAAATACCTTCGGACAAAGCGAAGGCAGCCTGGACGGTATATTGCGTCGGGTCGTCGGCGTCGGCCAGCACCACCAGGCTGCAGCCTTGGCCGCGCAGGGCATAGAGGCCGCTCCGAGGCAGGGTGTCGTGACCGACCAAGGTGGCGGCGGTGATGTTGGTCGCGCCATCGGCGCCGCCGAACAGGCTCTGGTTGGCGACGGCGGATGGAGCCGTCGCAGTCGCCGCTCCAAGCGACGCCACGATCAGCTGGCTCGGGCCACGCAGCGCCGAGGCGCCCTGGTTGATGGCGGTCGCGAGATTGGTCCAGAACGCGGCCGGGGTCGGAGCTGCGATGTTGTCGAACAGCTCCGGCGTGATGCCGGGCAGGGTGAGGGCCAGGCGCCAGGTGCCGGCCTGCGACCCGGCCGACAGCACCACGCCGATCTGGTTTCCAAGGGTGCCCGTGTAGCGCGCCGTCAGCAGCAGCGGATAGGCGCCGGCCGCATAGGCCAGGGCGTAGCTGGCAGCGGTGTCGGTGCCGTCGGTGACGCGGACGCAGCGGAAGTTGGCGGCTCCCTGCTGGACGGCGGTGGCGACCTGGGTGCCCATGTCATAGCGCCGGGGCATGACGGCGCCGAACGTGCGGGCGTAGTCTGCCATGGTCGCGACGATGGTCGGCTGGTTGGCCGGGCCCCATGCGGACGTTCCGACGACCCCGAGGATATTGGTGGGAACCCCGTTCAGGACGAGGTTCTGCGGCGGCACGATCTGGACATACAGGTCCGGGACGACGAGGGCAGTGGTGTTGATGCTGCCCTGCTGGACGATCGGCATGCGTTAGGTCTCCGGCTGCGGGTTGGCGGGTGCCGGCGTGCTCGGCGGCACCATCTGGACGACGTAGCCGGCGTGCTCGGAGGCAAGGGTCTGGGTGACGTCGCTGGCGGTGGCGATGAGATCGCCGATCGCGTGCGGGCCGAACGCCCGCACGACGACAAGGGTGGTTTGCATGAAGACTCCAATCAGACGGTGATGAGGACGGCGCCGAGGCCCGACACGCCGAACAGCATCGAGGGTTGCAGCGCGGTCTGGATGGTTGGGAATTCGACCGTGTAGATCAGGTCGCGCCGGTAGAGCCCCGCGTCCTGGCTTTGATCGAACGTGGTGGTGGAGGCGAAACGGAGCCGCCCCGCCGACCCGTCAGGGAAAGTAAGGAACGTCGTCCCGGCATAGGCGCTGTCTATGGCCGCGCAGGTGGCATCCCGCAGGGCAGGGTTCGGGCACCAGGCTGTGACGCGGAAGCTCTGCTGCTGGCGGCGCACCTCGCCGGTGGCTGTGGCGTCGGCCACGGTACGGGCGACCAAGTTGGCGGCGCCAGGAATGGTGACGGTGGTGCCCGTAGCGATGGCCGGCATGTCGATGGCGATCGCTGTGGCAAGGGTCGCGGCGACCAGGGCAGGCGAGTCATCGGCAATCGTGCGATGAACGTAGGCTTGGCCTTCGACCAGGATGCCGGCAAGCTGGCCTGCCGCAGCGTCCCCGGCGAAGATCGCCGATATGGCGGTGGTGATGACAGTCAGCGTCGGCGCCACGATCACGGCTTGCCAGTCTGGCGGGTAACGGGTGGTGTTCCGGGTCGCTCCGGGCACCGGGAAGATGGTGACATTGACTCGGCCGGCGGCAAGATCCGCGTCAAGCGCGGCGGAGTTGGGCCAGCCACGATAGATGCGCGTGGTGGCTCCGGTGACGCTGGCGTTCGTCGGGCCGCTTGGATACAGCGCCGCCGTCGCAAGCGTCGCGAGGGCGGTCTCTGCATCAGATTGATCGGCCATCAGGTTGCCGCCTGCTTGGCCAGGATGCGCCAGCCGAGCGCCGTCAGCTCAGCGGTGCCGATGACATAGGTGCGCCCGAGATCGTCCTGGATGAGGTCCGCCGGCAGCAGGGCGACGGGAGTGGCGGGCAGCAGTATGGTCCAGGACGGCAGGTTGGCGTCGCCCGGGAGGGTTCCCGGGGCGCCGGCGCCTGCGGTCAGCACTGAGGCGGGCCAGGCAACCAGCAATGGGGTGGCGGTGGCCAGCATCGTTCCGCCGTAGCTGTTCATGCCCGGGAAGGTCGGCGCCGCAGTACGCGACAGCGTGAGGGTGCGCGTGGCCAGAACGCACAGCACGGGCAGCAGGGATTGCTGGGCGGCGATGAAGAAGGTGCCGCCTGGGCCGGAAAGATAATCGCCCGGCTGTGTGTAGGCGCTGTCGAACAGGCCAAGCCACGTCGGCCGGCCATACCCTGACGGACGCTTGAAGGAGCCATCATCGGGCATGAAGGCGGCCGGTAGGCGAAGATAGCGGTTTGCTGGGGTCAACGGATGATCCGTCGAAGAGGGACGGTAGGCATCATAGGCCGCCCCTATGTGGCGGGCAGCAGTGCCGCGCCCGCGATCGATCCGGTCCTGCAGCGTTCGAACTTGCATGCTGGCTCCTTGGCACCTGCGTAGGGTTAGACGATAAGCGCTATGTTCGCGCTCTTGATCAGCCCAGGTCCGGGCGGCAGTCCCAGGAAGCCACACAGCCGGCGGCCCCAATCCTGCTCGAGGCGCTGCCGGTCGCGGATTTCGCTCGGATTGCGGGTCCAAACGGCCGCCTCCGACGTGTCGAGGTTGTCGGCAGCACTGGGAATGGCGGCCTCGAACGAGCGCAGCGTGGCCAGATGGTTGCGCAGCACGCTCTCCTCCGACGCGCTCAGGTTGTTGAGGCGGTATTCCATCGCCCCATACGCTTGGTAGAAGCGCCAGCCCATGTTGCCAGCCTGCCCGGCCCCATAGGCCGGATAGCCGCAAAACCGGCGCACATCGGTTTTTTCGGCATCGTTCAGCATGATGCGTCGTCCCTAGGTTTTGGTGGACGTCACGCGGACCGGCCATGCGGCCGGTCCGCGGCGGTTCATCAGCCGACGTGTTCGATCATCACCGCGCGCTTGTACGCGGCGTTGCTGGCGGTTGGGACAACGGTCGGATTGGTGGTGGTGTCGCTCGG
>CAXSFF010000416.1:0-4320 GCA_964236035.1 uncultured Acetobacteraceae bacterium | reverse complement strand
GCGCTGGCGAACCAAGCCTGCATCATCGCCATGCAGCAGAAGCACGGCAATCGAGCTAGGCTCCCGGAGCATACCTGCGATGTCGCTCGGAGCAACGCGCACCTGGATCAGCCGGCGGCGCGGCGGTCGAGGAAGCCTGCGATCTCCAGGGTGATCTGCGACGCCACGTTCTCGGCCAGCCGCCGTTGCGCCGTTTCATTCGCGACGTCTGCCGCAAAGTACTGCTGGTTCAGGATGTCGAACCCGTCCAATGAGCGAACTACGCCGGTGATCACGATCGCCCCCGTATCCAACGCCTTCAGCGTGTAGTTGCCCACCCCCCGAAGCCGCTCGCGCGTAACCGATGTGTCAGCCTGGAACCCCAGTTGTTCCGCCAACACGGAATAGCCGACTGAAAGCTCGTAGCGTTTCCGCGAACCCTCGCCACGGTCGATCCGTTGCTGCAACGCCTGCCGCAATAATTGGCCGTTGCGCTCCGGAATCAATGCCACCTGGATCTGGCCGAGTTCCCCTTGGGCGCCAGCGGCGTTGTGGGCGACGGGCGCATACACCGGGTGGAATCCGCACCCGCCCAGAGTCGCCGCGGCACCCGCCAGCAGCGTCCGCCGGCCAGCATCACGCCTCATGACGATCTCATTTGCGGCCACCCGCCACCAGGTTGACCAATCGGCCGGGCACATACACCCGCTTCAGGATCGGCAGGCCGTTGACGGCACGCTGCACCCGGTCGTCCGCCTCCGCCATCGCCAACACGGTGTCCTGGGTAGCGTCCGGCCCTACATCGATCGTCGCCCGCAGCTTTCCATTGACCTGAACCGCGATCACGATGGTCTCGGCCAGCAGCCATTGCGGATCGGCCTTGGGCCAACCGCGTTCAACGATGCCAGCGCCAGAGGGATGCAGCAACGCCACGATCTCCTCGGCCAGATGCGGCATCATCGGCGCCAGCAACTGCGCCAGCACGGTCGTCCCGCCGTGCAGGTTGCGGCGCAAGCACAGGTCGTTTGGCCTGTCCCCAGCGATGCGCAATCCCTCCGCCAAGATCGTGGTCAGCTCATAGAGCCGCGCCACGGCCACGTTGAACGCAAACTGATCGAATGCTGCCGTGACGGCTGCGATGGCAAGGTTGGTCGCGCGCAACAGCTTGCGGCCGGCATCGCTCTCGGCGCCCTCGGCCGACAGGTCCACCGTCAAATCCGCCGTCCCGCGCGCAAGCCGATGCACCCGTAGGGTAAACCGGTGGGCGCCGGCGATCCCTGCCTCCGTCCACTCCATGTCGCGATCCGGCGGGTTGTCCGACAGCACGAACCAACGCGCGGTGTCGGCGCCGTAGCGGGCGATGATATCCGCCGGGTCGACGGTGTTGCGCTTGGACTTCGACATCTTATCGACCGGTCCCACGGTGATGTCGGCCTGGTCCGACCGCTCCACCACACGCCCGTCGCCAAGACGTTCCACCTCCGCCGGATACAGCCAGCGCCCGTCCGCGGCGCGGTAGCTTTCATGCGTCACCATGCCCTGGGTGAACAACCCGGCGAACGGCTCCGCCACGGCCAACAGCCCGGCATCGAGCAGGCCGCGCGTGAAGAACCGCGAATACAGCAGGTGCAGGATGGCGTGATCAATCCCGCCGACATACTGGTCCACCGGCAGCCAGTGATCCGCCGCAGCCCGATCGATCGGCGCCTCCGCATGCGGGCTGCAGAAACGCGCGAAATACCAGGAGCTGTCGACGAAAGTATCAAGCGTGTCCGTCTCCCGATGTGCCGCCTTACCGCATCGCGGGCAGGGCACGTTGCGCCACGCATCATGGCGCTCGAGCGGGTTGCCAGGCGCATCGAACGAGACATCTTCCGGCAACACGACGGGTAAATCCGCATCCGCCACCGGCACGGCGCCGCACGCCGGACAATGCACGACCGGGATCGGACAGCCCCAGTAACGCTGCCGGCTGACGCCCCAATCGCGCAGCCGCCAGTTCACCACGCTTTCGCCGCGGCCACTCTCCACCAGGCGCGTGATCACCGCCTGCCGCGCTGCCGCCGTATCGAGGCCGTCGAGAAAATCCGAGTTGATCATGGTGCCGGGGCCGTCATAGGCACGCTCGCCGATCTCGCTCCCCGCTTCCCCCGCGCCAGGCGGCAACACCACGGGGATCACCGGCAGGCCGTATTTGCGGGCGAAATCCAAGTCGCGCTGGTCGCCGCTGGGACAGCCGAAGATGGCCCCCGTGCCGTAATCCATCAGCACGAAGTTCGCGATCCAGACGGGGACGGCGTGCCCGGCGATGAACGGGTGCGCCACCTGCAGCCCCGTGTCGTAGCCGCGCTTCTCGGCCGCCTCGATGGTCGCCTCGCTGGTGCCCAGCGACCGGCACTCGGCCACGAACGCGGCAGCGCCCGGGTCGGCCGCGGCGGCGGCGGCGGCAACGGGATGATCAGCCGCCACGGCGACGAAGCTCATGCCGAACAGCGTGTCCAGCCGCGTGGTGTAGACTTCGATGGCGTCCTGCCCATCACCCCTCGGCGCCACGATCGGGAACCGGATGCGCGCGCCCTCGCTGCGGCCGATCCAACGCGACTGCATGGTGCGGACGCGCTCTGGCCAGCGGTCCAGGCCGTCGAGCGCCGCGAGCAACTCGGGCGCCAGAGCGGTGATGCGGAAGAACCATTGCGCAAGGCTGCGCTTTTCGACCACGGCGCCTGACCGCCAGCCACGGCCATCGACCACCTGCTCGTTGGCGAGCACGGTCATGTCGACGGGGTCCCAGTTCACCGAGCTGCGCCGCCGGTCCACCAGCCCGGCCTCGAGCAGGCGCAGGAACAGCTTCTGCTGCTGGCCATAGTAGGACACGTCGCAGGTGGCGAACTCCCGCGTCCAGTCGATCGACAGCCCCATGCGGCGCAACTCGGTGCGCATGGCCGCGATGTTCTGCCGCGTCCACGCCGCCGGGTGCACCCCTCGCTCACGGGCAGCGTTCTCCGCTGGCAAGCCGAACGCATCCCAGCCCATCGGGTGCAGCACCGAATAGCCGCAGGCCCGCTTGTAGCGCGCCACAGCGTCGCCCAGCGTGTAGTTGCGAACATGACCCATGTGGATGTTCCCGCTTGGATAGGGAAACATCTCAAGGACATAGTATTTGGGTTTGCCGTCGGTCGGCACGTCATCGACATGGAAAGCCTGCGCCGCGTCCCATGACTGCTGCCACCGGCGCTCGATCTCAGCGAAATCATAGTCGCGCGAACGCGCCGCAGTTTCGCCTGCGGCCGAAGCGGTGTCGAAATCCGTCATGCCTGCCTCAACACGTCAGCGCGGCGGCGTTGCGTCACTGGCTCGCGGTTTGCGCCCGCAGATCGCGTGCCCGCAGCAGCACCTTGTTCTCGATCTCGCCGGTCATCGATGGGGACACTGCGGCGTCGACCCATTGCCCGCCCTGCGACACCTGGCGGAACAGCGACAGGCGGATGCCATCCGCCCGCAACTGCCGGCCCAGGATGTAGGCGGTCGCCTTGAAGCGCTCACCCGGCGTCGTCGGCGGCTGGTACCAGTCGGTGATGATCACGCCGCCGAACGGATCGGCCGAGGCCAGCGGCATGAACGCCAAGGTGTCGAGCGCGCCACGCCACAGATAGGCGTTCACACCTAGCCCACCGCCCTCGCCGTTGGCACCATTCTTGGATGTGCCCTTGCCGACGCCGAACACCAGCCCTTGGTCCCCGCCCAGCCGGCCACGCTGCGATGGCGGCGCCGACGGGTCGTTGTATTCGTTCTGCGCCACCGGGCGGACGTTCGGGTTGCCGCTGCACGCCGCCGTGCCGAACACGCAAGCGATGGCAAGAAGGCGAAGGCGAGTGGTCATGTCAGGCCTGCCAGGGAAAATGGAGCCGCCAGGGCGGTTCGTGTATCTACCCCGGCCACATGCCCTCGCCAAGAGCGATGCGCTGTCCCGTCTATCCCGCTACGTCGTGCGTCAATTCCGGCCGGCGAGATTGGGATGCACGGAGAACTCGGCTTCCGTCTTCGACCTGATCTCCTCGACCGTCACCTCCGGCGCCAGATCCACCAGGGTCAGCCCCGGCCGGCCCACGTCGAACACCCCAAGGTCGGTCACCACCAGGCTCACCACGCCGGCGCCGGTCAGCGGCAAGCTGCACTGCTTCAACAGCTTCGGCTTGCCGCCCGCCGTGTGCTCCATCAGCACCACGACCCGCTTCACGCCGGCGACCAGGTCCATGGCGCCGCCCATGCCCTTGACCATCTTGCCCGGGATCATCCAGTTGGCGAGGTCGCCGTTCTCCGCCACCTGCAGCGCGCCCAGGA
>CAXSFF010000415.1:0-4320 GCA_964236035.1 uncultured Acetobacteraceae bacterium | reverse complement strand
GACGGGGGTGGAGCTGATCATCCCCAACCCCTCTGGCGGCCGTGGCGTCTACATCCTGCCGCTGGCCGGGCTGCAGGACATCTGCCGCGCGACGGTGCACGACGTTCAGCTGGCCAAACGGATCGCGGCCTTGGACATGATCGATCCCGACAGCATCCGCGGCGCTGCGCAGGCCGTGGCGCGCGCCGGGTTCGCTGGCCGGGCAGCCGCCGTCACAGCCGAAGCGGCGGCTGCGCAGCCGGCCGAGGCACAGTTGCTGACGAACTTCCAGCTGCTGCTGCGCCTGGTGCAGCAGGCGGAACCAGCCGGCGCCGCCACGGCGCCCAGCGCCCGCCGGCCCGCGGAACTGGAGCAGCGCGCCAAGCGCACCATCGCCAGCATCGCGCCGCGTCTGGGGCAAGGCAGCGCCGCCATCGCCGCCGCTTTGGAAGAACTGGCCGCGTTGTTCAGCCTCATCGGGCTCGACGACCGCGCCGACAGCGCCTGGCTGCCACAGGCGATCGCCTCGCTCCGTCGCCTGCGCTTCGAGGTTCCGGGGCTGACGCTGGCGCCGGGGACGGCGGGCGGGCCCGACGAGGCCCTTGCCGACCTCGTGCACCGGGTGGTGGCGGCGGCGGACATGACGTTGCGTTGCGCCGCGAGGACCTTGACCGCGGCGCGTGAGACCGCTGACGGCATGCTTGACCTGCTGGCCGCCTGGCAGGCCGATCCCGGGGCGATCAGCCGCCAGCTGGCCCGCACCGACTGGCTGCTGGATGGCTGGGAGCGTCCCTGCCGCCTGTGGTCCACAGCCGCCGGCCGCCTGGAGCGGCGCAATGCCCTGAGCGAGATCGTGGCGCTGCTGCCGACCATCCCCTGCGAGGTTTCGGAATGGGTCGGCTTCCCCGCCGAGATCGACCTGGCGTTCGGCACCTATCGGCTGGCCATGCGGCATGAGGACTGGCGCACCGGGCTGTGCATGCAGGACACCATCGCCCGCAACGAAGGGCTGCTATCGGAATGAAAGCACCTGACCAGCCAAGGACGCAGGAGGTGTTGGCGGTGCAGACCAGCCTGGGGCAGGCCGCCGACGCGCAGATCATCCGCATCATCGCGATGGTGGACGCGATGCCGCGGCGCGGCGCGGCGGAGGCGCTGATCGCGCCGCTGCGGGCCCGCCTGGCGCAACTCCGCCCGGCGCGCACCCTCGATTTCACCCGTTTGCTGTTCACGCCGCTCGAACCGCTGCTGGTTCATGCCAAGCGGTGGCGGCGCGGCAACCTGGGCATTCCGCGCACCGCCCTGCCGGTGCTTGGCGCCGCCTTGCGCGCCGCGCTCGCGCCGATCGCCGGGGAGGTCGACCATGTCCTGGCCGCCACGCCGAGGGACAGCGGTACGATGGCTGCGGCCGGCGCCATCCTGTGGCCCGCCGCCGCCGCCGCGCTGGAGCAGCTGGCGATCCCGGCCGACTGGTCAGACCGGTCGGACCTGATGTACGACGACTACCCGGGCATTGCCGCCATGGCTGCCGCCTTGCTGCACGAAGCCTCCGCCATCGAGCGGATCGCCGCCAGTTGCAAGGAGGAGGACGCCGCCATCCTTGCCATGCTGGCGCGCAGCGAGGCCCGCGGGGGAAATGCCGCCACGGCGGTCATGGCGGCGTTGCTCACCCGGGTTCCCGCGCCGGAACGGGTGATCGCGTTGATGGCGGAAAGTGGCCGCGCCACGTCGCGGCTGGCCGCGGAAGGAGCCCTCGACCACACGCTTGACTGCCTCGAGACCAGCGTCAACGCGGCTGCCGACGGCACTGCGAATCTTCCCCAGTTCACGCAAGATGTCGCCCGCACGGCCGCTTTGCTGAAGGGTCTGGAAACAGCCGCCGCCGGCCGGCCCGACCGGCGGCGCCAGTTGGAGCAAATCCGCCGTGGCGCCGACCAGGTGTGCCGTGAATGCTTCCAGCAGGCCGTGACCTTGAGCCTGGCCCAACTCTCGGCACTCGGGGAGGCCGGCCACGATGACGCCGTGGCAACCCTGGAGGCCGGCGCACGCGACCTGCGCCGCCTGGAGACGGCGGGGCGGCGATTGGGCGGCAACGAGCAGTATGATGCCATGCTGCAACGCGCCGCCGCCCCCATCCGCGATGGCGGCAGCGCCCTGAGCCTGACGGATCGCGTCCATCTGCTGGAAATCCTCGCCGGCCCCGAAGCCGCCCTGGCGCTGCTGGCCACTGGCCGCTGACCTCCGCACTGCTCCTCCTCCCCTTGCGGGAGGAGGCCGGGAGGAGGGGTGGCAACGACATGCACCTCGCCACAGCGCCCCTTTCCCTGCTTCTCTCGTAAGCAGGCAGTGGTCAGACGTGCTCCGCATGATGGCAGGCGACCAGCCGGCCCAAGACCGGGCGCAACGCCGGGCGTTCCGCGGTGCAGCGGCTGGTGGCCTGCGGGCAGCGCGCCGCGAACGCGCAACCCGGCGGCGGGTCGAGCGGGGAGGGCAGCTCTCCCTGCGCCACGCTCCCGCCCGCGGCCCGGCGCGCGTTCACCGAGGGCGTGGCGGCCAGCAGCACGCGGGTATAGGGATGGCGCGGGTCGGCGAACAGCGTGCCCTTGGCGCCGTATTCCGCCGTGCGGCCGCAGTACATCACCAGCACGGCGTCGGCGATGTGGCGCACGACCGAGAGGTCATGGCTGATGAACAGGTAGGCCAGGCCCAGTTCGTCCTGGAGGTCCATCAGCAGGTTCAGCACCTGGGCCTGGATCGACACGTCCAGCGCTGACACGGGCTCGTCCGCCGTGACCACGCGCGGATGGAGCATCAGCGCCCGCGCGATGGCGATGCGCTGGCGCTGGCCACCCGAGACCATGTGCGGGTAACGGCCGAAATAATCCGCGCCCAGGCCGACCTTCGCCATCATGGCGCGCGCCGCCGCCTCCCGCTCCGCAGCGTTGCCGCGGCGGTTGATGGCCAGCGGCTCGGTCAGGATGGCGCCGATGGTCCGCCGCGGGTTCAGCGAGCCGTACGGGTTCTGGAACACCATCTGGTTGCTGAGCTGCAGCCGCCGGCGCTCGGCGCCCGTTGTGGCTGGCTTGCCGTCCAGCAGCAGCGTGCCTCCGGTCGGCGGCTCCAACCAAGCCGCCACCCGGGCCAGGGTCGACTTGCCGCACCCCGACTCGCCCACCACCGCCAAGGTCTGCCCGGCGTGCAGCGCGAAGCTGACGCCGTCCACCGCCTTCACCGTGCCGCCGCGGCGGAACAGGCTGCCGACGGAATAGTGCCGCACCAGGTTGCGCGCTTCCAGCACCGGCGTGCTCACGCGGCGGGCGCCAGCGCGCGTCCTGTGGGCCGGCCATGATCGTCCAGCGGGTAGTGACAGCGGGCAAGGCCACCCGGCGCCAGACCCAAAGCCGGGCGATCGGCCACGCAGCGGGCGTCGCAGAAGCGGCAGCGGGGATGGAACACGCAGCCGGCGGGCCGGTCGCCGATGCCGGGCACCAGGCCAGGGATCGCCGGCAGCCGCCGCCCGAACGCCCGTTCCGGCAGCGCATCCAGCAAGGCCGCGGTGTACGGATGCCGCGGCGTGCGGAACAACCCGGCGGCCGGCTGCTGCTCTGCGACTTGGCCGGCATAGAACACCTGCACCCGGTGCGCCGTCTGTGCCACCACGCCCATGTCGTGGGTGATCAGCACCAGCCCCATGCCGCTGTCCCGTTGCAGGCCCAGCAGGAGGTCCAGGATCTGCTGCTGGATGGTCACGTCCAGCGCCGTGGTCGGCTCGTCGGCGATCAGCAGGCGCGGGTTGCAGGCGATCGCCATGGCGATCATCGCGCGCTGGTTCATGCCGCCGGACAACTGGTGCGGGAACGCGCGCAGCCGGGTCTCCGGCGCGGGGAACCCGACCTGGCCGAGCAGCTCGACCACCCGCCGCTGCCGTTCCAGGCGGGTGCCGCCGCCATGCGCGCGCAGGCTCTCGCCGATCTGCCAGCCGATCGGGTAGCACGGGTTGAGGCTGGTCGTCGGCTCCTGGAAGATCATCGCGATGTCGCGCCCCACCACCCGGCGGCGCTGCCGGGCCGACAGCGTCAGCAGGTCGATGCCGTCGAACGTCATGCGGTCGGCCGTGACCCGCCCGGGCGCGTCGATCAGCCCCATCGCCGCCAGCATGCAGACGCTCTTGCCGGAGCCGCTCTCGCCGACCACGCCCAGCACCTCGCCCGCCTCGACCCGGAGGTCGACGCCCTCCACGGCGCGGAAGTGGCGGCTGCGGGTGGCGAACTCGACCGACAGGTTGCGGATGTCGAGCATCAAGGGGTCACCTGACCGTTTGCTCAAGATTGCACGCCAAGC
>CAXSFF010000414.1:0-4324 GCA_964236035.1 uncultured Acetobacteraceae bacterium | reverse complement strand
CAACAACAAGGTCACCTCGCAGCTGATCTCGCTGGGAACCGCGTTCAGCTGGTAGGCCCGCACCGCACCCAAACAGCGCCCACACCAGCGCCCACACCAGCGACAGGGCAGGCGGCGCAGGCAGGGGCGGGACAGGCAGGGGAGGGGCGGGAGGCAATCCCCGCTCCTCCCGCGCTGCAGCCTTGGCTGCATGGGGACCAGTTGGCCTAAGTGGTCTCGATGGCAGAGAGAACGTCGGTTACGCGCTCTGAGGCGGATCGAGGCAGCGAGCGAGGAGCCGCAACGGCAACAGCGCCGGAGACGGGGAGTCTCCAGCGCCGCGTCAGCCCGGTGCATGGACGAGGGTCAACCTGCCCGCGGGCTTGGCCACAATACGGCCGGTAGGCCAAGTCTGCCGGGTTGCGGCCAGCAGCGCCACGGTCCCTGAAATCAGCCTGGGAAAGCGCGACGCACCGATCAGGACGCCCGCGCCCCTGCCTCCGCACACGGGCGACGCGGCGCAGGCACGCCGGAGGACCACGAAGCGGCAGCGTCCCCCGCCCGCACGGAGCGCGCGAACGCTCCGTGCGGCTTGCCGCAGTCCTCCCTCAGACCTGCTTGAGCTTGGTGACCGTCGCGTCCGGCACCCCGGCGAAGTTGTTCGACAGCAGGTACTTCGGGCTGGCCTTCACCCAGGCATTGAGGTCGATCTCCTCGAACTTGCCGGCGTCCCAGGTCTGCACGATCTCCAGGTCCTCGTCGCCGACGTTCTTGATCGCGTGCCCGAAGCCGGCCGGGATGTAGGCGACGTCGCCGGGGCCGAAGCTGGCGACCTTGCTGCGCCCGCCCGATCCGAACGCCGCGACCTGCCCCTTGCCGCGCAGGTAGTAGTGCCACTCGTTGGCGTTCGGGTTCCAGTGCAGGTTCCGCATGGCGCCGGGCTTGATGGTCATGACGCCGCCCGACATCGTGCGGGACGCCGGGAACTCATCGACGGACGCCAGGCGGAAGGTGCCGCCGTCGAAATCGCGCACCGCCCTGGCGTCGTTCAGCAGGCGGAACTTGTGCGTCGACTCCTTCGGCCACGGCGCGTCCAGGGCGTCGGCCGCGGCCAGGATCGGGCCGGACTGGATGTAGGCCTCGCCCTTCGGGAAGGCGTCGAACAGGTCCTTGGGCAGGCCGAAGTCGAGCGCCAGCATGTCCTTGGGCGTCACGTCGATCCAGTCGGTGATCGAGAACGTGCCGTGCTCGGAGAACGCGCCGTTGTCGAACGACAGGATGAAGTGGCAGGGCTTGTCGCCGATGGTCTGGATGGAGTGGCCGTGGCCCTTGGGGAAGTACCAGAGGTCGCCCGGCTTGTAGTTGTTGATCTCGCTGGCCCCGGAGGGATCGAGCACCACCGTCTGGCACTCGCCCGCGATCACGTAGGCCCACTCGGCGGCGATGGCGTGCCAGTGCAGCTCGCGCGATGCGCCGGGGTCCAGGAACATATGGACGCCGGCGATGCCCTTGCTGATCGGGAACTGGTGGACGGTGGCCTCCTTCGCCCAGCCGCCCGAGGTGATCTTCGGCTTGTTGCCGTCCAGCGAGAAGCGGAAGTCGGGCATCGCCTCGATGTCGGCCTGGTCGTGCTTGACGACCGCGTCGCCGCCGGTCAGCGGCACGGCGTTGCGGGCGAACCCGCCATCGCCGGCGCTGGCAGCCTGCGCCGTGCTGGCCAGCGCCACGAGGCCGCCCGCGCCCATGGCGGCGCTGCCGAGCAATCCCCGGCGGTTGATCTGGTTCATCGAACGGTCCCTTTATGATTCACGGCCGTTGATCCGGCCACGGGCGGGATAAAAGCGTGCGGCGCGGCCGGCAGCAAATTACGAATCTTCACATGGACATGCACGCTGCGAATATGCTCGACCAGCACCGGCACGGCACGCCGGACTGCGCGCACCCGTCCAGCAGGGGACCATTCCCTCCATGAATTGGAGCATGTACGACCTGAACCTGCTCGTCGTGTTCGACGCCCTGATGCGCGAGCGGAGCGTGACGCGCGCGGCGGCGCAGGTCGGCCTGAGCCAGCCGGCGATGAGCCATGCGCTCCGGCGGATGCGGCTGATGGTGCGCGACGACCTGTTCGTCCGCACGCCCACCGGCATGGTGCCGACGCCGCGGGCCGAGCAGATCGCGCCGACGCTGCGGCAGGCGCTGGATGCCATCGAGCGTGCGTTCGAGGCGCCAGGCTTCGACCCGGCGCTCGCAACCCGGGAGTTCTCCATCGCGCTGGACAACCGCGCCGCCCTGGCGCTGGCGGCGCCGCTGGTCCGGCAGGTGTCGGAGGCGGCGCCGGGCGTCACGCTGCGCCTGCGCCCGAGCGGCACGCTGGACCTGGCCGGGCTGCTCGACCGCGGCGAGCTGGATCTGGCTGTGGTGGGCGACGCGCACCGGGCCGCGGGGGAGCGGTTCGGTTCGCGGCAGTTGTTCGAGGACGCCTTCGTGCTGGTGATGCGCTCCGGCCACCCGGCACGGGACGAGCAGCCCAGCCTGTCATGGCTTGCGGGCTTGCAGCACCTGGACATCTCCTCGTCCGGCGACGACATCCGCTTCATCGACGAGGCCCTGGCGGCGCAGGGGCTGTCGCGCCGGGTCGTGCTGTCCGCCCCCTACCTGTCCGCCCCGGCGCTGCTGACGCAGTCGGACATGGTGGCCGTCGTGGGCCAGCGCGTCGCGGCCGAGTTCGCCCGCGTCCATCCCGTCGCGATCAAGCCGCTGCCGCGCCTGGTTCCGGACCGGGGCGGGGACCGCAAGGCTGACCGGACGGCGGCGCAGGCCGTGATGGTTTGGCACCGCCGGTCGGACGGCCTGCCGGCGCACCGCTGGCTGCGCGACCTGCTGCAAGCCGTCGCTGGCCGGATTTAGGATGGCCGGGTTTGGGATGGAGGGGATGCCGGCGCAGGAGGGCGATGCCGCGCCCGCCCGCGCATTCGGATGGTACCGGGCCTTGCCACCTGGCGGGCGCAGCACCTTCTGGGGCTGCTTCGGCGCGATTGCGGCCGACGCGATGGATTTGCGCGCGTTCAGCTTCCTCCTGCCCGCCATCGCTGCGGCGTGGCAGCTTTCGCCCGGCCAGGTCGGGCTGCTCGGCGGCGTCTCCCTCGGCACTGCCGCCGCCGGGGGCTGGGTCGCGGGCCTGCTCGGCGACCGTCTTGGCCGGGTGCGCGTCATGCAGGCGTCGCTGCTGGTCTGTTCCGCCGCGACGGTCCTGAGCGGCTTCACCACCGCCTATGGGGGGCTGCTGGCCTGCCGGGTGATCCAGGGCCTTGGCTTTGGCGGCCAGGTCACCGGCGGCGCCATCGTCATGGCCGAGCTGGCCTGGCCGGGATGCCGGGGCAGGGCGGTGGGCTGGGCGCAGAGCGGGGTGGCGGTCGGGTGGGCCGTGGCGGCGCTGGTGTCCGCCGTCCTGCTCGCGGGGCTGCCGGCGGGCCTGGGCTGGCGGGCCGTGTGCTGGCTGGCGGTCGTGCCGGCTGGCTTCTCGTTCGTGATGCACCGGTTCGTCCGGGAGGCCGGGTCGCGGCAGGCGCGGCTGCGGGGGGCGCCGGGCGGCCTGTGGAGCGGTGCCGCGGGACTGTTCCGGCCCAGCGCGCGGCGCACGACGCTGCTTGCCAGCCTGCTCGCCCTTGGGGTGCAGGGCAGCGGCCTGATCCTCCTCGTGTGGCTGCCGACCTACCTGGCGGGCGTGCGCCATGTCCCTGTTGCGGCTGCGGGCGGCTATGTCGGGGTCCTGGCGTGCGGGGCGTTCTGCGGCTACATCGCGGGCGGGCACCTGGCCGACAGCCGCGGGCGGCGGCAGAAGTTCCTGATCTTCGTCGCCGGCAGCGCCGCCGCGCTGGCCGCCTACCTGTTCGCGCCGCTGGGCGGCATCAACGTGCTGCTGCTCGGCATCCCGCTGGGGTTCTTCTCGCAGGGCAGCTACAGCTCGCTGGGGCTGTTCTTCTCGGAGCTTTACCCGGCCTGCATCCGGGGCAGCGGGACCAGCTTCGCCTACGGCGTCGGCCGGTTGGGCGCGGCGGCGTGGGTTGCGGTGGTGGGCCTGGCCGCGCCGGCGGTTTCGCTGGGCGGCGCCATCGGCATCGCCTGCCTGTGCTGCTATGCGCTGGTCGCCGCCGCCGCGCTGCTGCTGCCGGAGACGCGCGGCAGGGGAATGCCGTGATGCGGGGCTGCGGGTGGCCCGCCGGCTGGCTGCCGCGGGCCAGGCCGGGCCATCGTTGGCCGCCGGAGGTCCTGACCTGCTCATCCCGGGCTTGCATCTGCTGCAACCCGCACCCGTCCCGGCCTGCACCCAGCATTGCGAGCCGGC